>DAIQRN010000207.1:0-5221 GCA_036786185.1 Acidovorax sp.
CAGGGCCGACCACACGCCCACGTCGGGCAGGCGCGCGCGCAGGGTGCCCGCCAGCGGCGCGTCGGCGGCCCAGGCAATGGCGGCCAGGTCTGCGCCCGGCAGGGTCAGTTGCGTGCTGGCGGTTGCGTCGATTTCGCCAGCGCGCTCGCTGGCCCAGACCAGGCGCGCGCGCAGTGCGCCGTCTTCCAGGACGACGGAGGCCTCGGCCTGGCGCACGCCTGCGGGTGTGCCAGCGGCAGAGGCAGCGCCAGATGCCTCGGTGGCAATGGCCGTGGTGGCCCCGGCGCCCACGCCCTGGCCGCTGCTTTGCACGGCGGTGACGGCGGTGGGATCTCCCGCCAGGATGCGCAGGTCGCCGCTGGTGCGCCGCAGGCTGGCGCTGGCCCGCAGGGTGCTGCGCGTGTCCAGGCCCCACTGCCCCTCCAGCACCAGGCTGCTGGCCAGCCCCATGCGGGCCAGCAGGGGTTGCATGGGGCGGCCCGCAGCAGCGGGCGCCGCGCCCCCCACGCCCAGCGCGTCCACCCAGGCCAGGGGCAGGCCCTGCAGCGTGCCCTGGGTCTGAACCTGGAGGGCGCTGCCCGTGGCCACGCGCACCGGTTGCCAGCGCAGGGTGGCGGTGCCGGGCTGCGGGCCTGTCAGACGGGCCTGTCCGGCGGAGGCCTGGATCAGCTTGGGACTGGCGGTCAGGTCCAGTGGCTCGGTCAGTTGCAGCGCCCACGGGCCCGGCCGTGCTGCATCCTGGGCCTGCACGCGCAGCTCGTGGATGCGGGCCTGCCATTGGCCAGGTGCCACGAGCCCGCCGGTGGTGCGGGTCTGCAGGGTGAACTGCTGCACGGGCTGTGCGGTGTCTGCATTCAGGCGGGCCTCGCCCGTGATCGCCAGGGCCGCCTTTTGCAGGGTGCCCGACAGCTCGGACTTCACGCCGCGCAACTGTATGACCGTGGCGCGGCTGCCGGTGGCCGGTGGCAGAGATGTATCCAGCTGTACCGCCTCCAGGGTGGCCTGTAGTTCAAAGGAATCCTTGCCCGCCGTTGCACCGGCCGTCTGCAACTGTTGGACCACGGTGTGCCAGCCGCCCTTCCAGCGTGCCGTGATCTGGGCGGAGCCCTGGGCCGTGGCGCCCTGCAGCGCAGTGCGCACCGCGTTGCCCACCCACGGCAGGCCGCCAAGCCAGCGCTGCGTGGCGGCGATGTCGGTCCATTGCACTTGCAGGTCGCCCGCTCCGCTGCGCGGGGCGATGCTGCCCTGGGCGCGTGCGGTGGCACCGGGCACGGCCAGCGTCAGTTGGCCCTGGGCCGCAGGGCCCGCCGGGGTGATGCGCAGCTGGGTGGCTTCGGCGCGGGAGTGCAGTGCGTCCAGCAGCAGGCGGTCCAGCTGCAGCGTGCCGTCCTCCGCCGATGCACCGGGCTGCCAGCTGCCTTGCGCTACCAGGGCTCGGATGGCCAGGGGGGCCGGGCCGCCCTGGCGGGCGCGGGCGGTTGTCTGGGCGCCTGCAGCGCGAATGTCTGCGCTGAAGCGCACCGCATTGCCCTGGGTCTGCGCGGTCACGCGGCCAGCCAGCGGGGCAGCGGCCAGGGCCGTGTGCAGCGCGCCGGGGCGCAGGTTGCGCAACTCGGCCTGGCCGTCCAGCGCCTGGGTGGCGGGCGTGTAGTGGCCCCGCAGCGTGGCCGTGCCATCGCCTGCGCTGGCCACGGCCGTGGGCACCGTCCAGCGCGTGCCGTCGTACTGGGCGCTGGCCTGCAGCGCGCTGAGCGGCAGGCGGCCCTGGTCCCAAGGCCCCGCGAGGTCATTGCGCAACTGGGCCTGCAGCGTCCATCCGCTGGCCTCTGGCCCGGCTTGCACCGTGCCGTGCAACTGGGTGCGGGGCGCCTGGGGCCACAGCGCCGCCAGGTCCATGGCGCGCAGCGTGGCGTGGGCGGACTGCAGCGGCTGGCTGGACCAGGGTGCGAGCGTGGCCGCCAGGTCGGCCTGCATGGAGGACTCCCCCTGGCGGGCCGGGCTGACGCGGGCCTGCAATTGCAGCTGCGCCGCCGCCGTGGCCAGTGTGCCCTGCAGGGTGGCCTGTGCCCCCAACTGCAACGCGGCGCCACCGCCAGGTACGGTGCCCTGCACGGTACCGTTCACGGTGGCATCCAGGGCCAGGGGCGCGTCGGCCTGCAGCGTGGCGTGGGCGGTGTAGCGGCCCTGGGCCAGCTCCAGGTTGTTGACGCGCAGGCGGTGCTCGTGGCCGTCAAAGCGGTAGTCGCCCTGCAGGCCTTGTACCACCGGTGCGTCGGCCCATTCGATGCGGTCCACACGAAATGGCAGGGCCACCTGCAGCGGCAGCGCCAGTCGCGTGGGCGGCTGCACAGGGTCTGCACTGTGGGGTGCATCAGGCCGTGGCGTGATCTGCACCCGCGCGGCGTGCACCTCGCCCAGTGTCAGCTGACGCTGCAGCAGTGGCATCAGCTGCCAGCCCACGGTGGTGCCGGTCACTTCCACCACCAGGGCAGGGCTGCTCCAGCGCAGCCAGCCAATGTGCCCGCCGCTGCGCAGCGAGCCACTGACATCGCGGGTTTGCAGTTGTTGGTCGGCAGGCAGGTATTGCGCGGCGCGCGCCAGCGCGGTGGCCAGCGAGCTGCTGCTGCCCGCCCACGCCCACAGGGCCACCGTGGCGGCCATCAGCAAGGCCACCAGCGCTGCCAGCAGCCAACCCAGAGTGCGCAGCGCGCGGCGTACAGGACGTGCAGGCTTGCGCTGTGGCGAAGCTGCTCCAGCACTGAAGTCCGAAGACCTGGAGCGGGGCGCAGGCGGGCGGGTATCTGCCATCAGAAGCTGAACCCCAGCCGCAGGTGCAGCCGCAGTTCCTTGGTTTTGACGCCGTAGGCCAGGTCGGCCTGCAGCGGACCCACGGGGCTGCGCCAGCGCACACCGGCGCCAACGCCCACGCGCGGAGTCAGCTCGCCCACGCGGTCGGCGACGGCGCCCGCGTCGATGAACAGGGTGCTTTCCCAGTCGGTCATGGCGCCCCGGTACATGATGGGGCGCTGCCATTCCATGCTGCCAACGGCCAGGTAGCGGCCACCATAGATCTGCCCGTTGTCGGTGCGTGCGCCGATGCTGCGAAAGCCGTAGCCGCGCACCGTGGTGTCGCCGCCGGTCACAAAGAGCTGGGTCACGGGCACCTGGGCGCTGTCCCGCGCCAGCACGGCACCCGCCTCGGCGCGCAGGGCGATGCGGGCGTTGCGGCCTTGGCCCGCAGCGTCCTGCACGCGCCCTGCGGGGATGAAGGTTTGCCAGCGCACCAGCGTGCGCACAAAAGGGTCGCGCTCGGGGCGCAGCGTGGTGCCCAGGCCCAGCTCCACTGCCACACCGTGGCCGCGCGTGGGCGCCGTGGCGTTGTTGAAATAGCGGCCCGTCCAGCCGTAGTTGACGCTGAGGGCCGAGCTGGAGGGGGGGGCGTTCACGCCCTGGCTGCGTGCATCGTCGTACTGCAGAAAATAGTTGCGGTCGATGCGTTGGGTGCTTTTGCTGCGGCCTGCGCGCAGGCGCCCGCTGTTGACCTCGTAGTCGCCCGTGGTCTCACGCTGCATCTGGCCACCGGTAAACCATCGCCAGCCGTTGGCTTCGGGTAGTGCCGTCCATTCGGAACTGGCCAGCTTGGTCTCGCGGTCCAGCGAGAGCTTGCTCACGGCGCGCCAGCCAATGCCGGGCAGCCGGTTGTGAATGTGCTCCAGCGACAGGCGTGCGCCGCTGTCGGTGGAAACCCCCGGGCCGAACACCAGCTTTTGCAGCGGCGCCTCGCGCACGTTGGCAAGAACGGGGGCTGCCTGCGGGTCCGTGCCCTCGGTGTCGAGCGTGAGGAACACCGCGTCGTAATAGCCGCTGCTGGCCAGGCGCAGCTGGGCGTCCAGCAGTTCGGCTTCGTCATAGACCGCTCCGGTGGGCAGGCGCGCCAGGTGACGTGCGCCCTCGGGGTCGTAGCGCTGGCCGCCTTCCACGCGCAGGGGGCCAAAGCGGTAGGCCGGGCCGGGGTCGTAGGTCACGCTCAGCTGCGCTTGGTGCTGGTCGGCGTCGATGTCGGCGCGGCTGCTGGCGATGCGCGCTGCGGGGTGGCGGCGTGCCTGCAGCTGGCGCAGGCCGTCGGCCTTGGCGCCATCCCAGGCCGACTGCGTGAAGGGCTGGCCGGGCGTGAGGGACCAGTTGCGCTGCACGCGCTGCTGCTGGCGCACGCTGCCTGGGGCCTCGCGGCTGTCGTCTGCGCTGTCTACAAAGCGAACGTCCGCACGGGTGACGCGGGTTTGCGGGCCAGGCTGCACGGTCACCACCACGGTGCGCGGCGCGACCTGGGCCTCGGAGTTCTCGGTCAACTCGACCGTGATGGTGGGGGCGAAGTAGCCCAGCGTGCCCAGAAGATCGCGCGCATTGGCGTCGGCGGCGCCCAGCAGGCGCTGCAGTTCATTGGCGTGCAGGTCAGGCAGGTGGCGAAAGCGCTGCAGGTCCAGGTGGCGCTCCAGCACCTCACGCACGGCATCGGGGGCGCGCACTTCCACGGCAAAGGAGGGCGACGATGATTCGGCGATGGCCGGTGCGGCGCCTTGTACGGTTTGGTTGTTTCCGCCGCTATCGCCTTCATCGCGCGGGAGCAGGCTGCAGCCTTGCAGGCACAGCACGCCGAAAAGCAGCAACGCCGACCAGGGGGCCGGCGTTGGACGGGCAGCAGTAGTGCGCGGGATGCGAAAGAGCACGGCGAAGAGGTATGGCAGTGGGATGGCGGAGCACAGCGGCAGCGGCGCCCCTGCGCCGCCAGCCCTGTCACTATGCCCTGAAAATCGGGACCGCCGTGTCAGACGACAGCGTGTGCGGGCGGGCTATTCTTACTTGGACAGCAGCCGCATGGTCTCTTCGAGCCCCTTGAGCGACAAGGGGTACATGCGGTTGCCGATGAGCTGCTGGATGATGCTGATGCTTTGGCGGTATTGCCACACGCCCTGCGGTTCGGGGTTGATCCAGGCGAACTTGGGGAAGGCATGCGTGAGGCGCTGGATCCATTCCGCGCCGGCCTCTTCGTTGTTGTATTCCACGCTGCCACCGGGCTGCAGGATCTCGTAGGGGCTCATGGTGGCGTCGCCCACAAAGATCAGCTTGTAGTCCTTGTTGTACTTGCGGATGATGTCCCAGGTCGGGAACTTCTCGGCAAAGCGGCGGCGGTTGTTCTTCCACATGAAGTCGTACACGCAGT
>DAIQRN010000208.1:0-5207 GCA_036786185.1 Acidovorax sp.
ACAAAGAAATCGACACCCGGGGCCTGAACTGCCCCCTGCCCATCCTCAAGGCCAAAAAGGCCCTGGCCGACATGGTCAGCGGCCAGCTGCTGAAGGTGGTGGCCACCGACAGCGGCTCGCTGCGGGATTTTCAGGCGTTTGCCAAGCAGACGGGTAATGAGCTGGTGGAGCAGCAGACGGTGGGGGATGAGTTCGTCCATGTGCTGCGGCGGCGGTAGATTCTGAGTCAAATTGGCTGCTGGCGCTTTCTGGGTAAGCGCCAGCAGCTATTTTTTTGATAGTAAATGATCGATGTCACAACCCGGCTGCGACCAGTTCCTGCAGCAGTTGGGCGCCCAGCGCGATCCGGTCTTCCGTGTCGCAGCCCTTGCTTTGTGGCACGGCATATAGCCCGTTCTGGTAGCGGGGATGCTTTTGCATGACGGCATCGAAGAGCTGGCGTTGCGCTGCGTCGCTGGGCAGATGGCTGAATTGCCAGCCACCGTCCACGCATTGAACTTTGAGCCCACTGTTGCGCAGTTCGAGTTCTCGTATTCCGCTTCCGTCGCCGGAGAAGCACAAAGGCCATTTGTTGTCGTTGCCGATTCGGTCTTTGGGGATGCCTGCCGCTACGACGAGTGCATACAGATAGCTGTCGTAGTGGTAGCTGCGGTTGTCGCAGAACTCGCCACGGAGCATGCACATGGCATAGCCCTCACCGGGGCCGATGACATGGCTGCCTGATTCGCCGGTACGCATCGCCGGGTACTTCACCATGTAGTAGCGCCAGTCCTTGGCGGTGTCCGGGTCGCTGGAAAACCTTTCCATGACTGCGGCAGGCATGTCCTTCTGGTCGAGCAGGGCCATCAACGAAGATGTGCTGGGGTGGGGCTTTTCGCCCTTGCGGGCGCGAAACAGGTTTTCCCAGGGCTCTGATTTTTTGGGTGCCCCCAGGTGCGCGAGTCGATATCCGCCATTGCGCTTCACGCCGCGGCCTTCGTGTCCAAGGGCCAGGAGTGCGCCTGCGACCTGGCTGTAAGGCTGCGCAAACAAGGCCGGGAATTGCGCAGCGCGGCCTTCGAAGATGCCTGCGTCCTGTTTTGGATTTAGATCGAACACCGTCAGCCCACCACGCAGCAGTTCATGGTCTTCCAGACGGTGCAGGGCTTCTTGCAGTGTTGGGTGCTTCGCCAGAAAGTCGCGTTTGTCTTCCTCGTTCCTCGCTTGCACCTGGTTGAAGGCTTGGATGCCGCCCAGCGACCCGCCTGCCATGATGTTTTCCACATCCGCCAGCAGCTCGGGCATGTTGTTGCGTTCGCCAGCGCGAATATCGTCTTGCGAGGCTTCGATCAGGTTGCGCAGAAGGCGCAGGCGGGACTGAAAGTCTGCCGGCGCGAGCTCTTTGTCCATGAGCCCTTTGATCACGCCGTAAAACAGCAGGGTATGCGCCAAGCGCCACGACCGCGTGCCATACAGATGGCAGCAGGCGCGGAACATGTCCACGCCGATCTCCTGATCTTCAAAGTCCCGGAAGTTGAAAACACGCAGCGGTGAGGTCGTCGTGGCATCAGCGCGGGTGAATAGCTGCCCAAAGATTTGCCGAATGGGACGCGGGCGCGGCTTGTGCTTCCCGTCCGTCGATTCTTCCAGCCAGACATCCAGTGCCCGGCTTATCCAGGCAATGCATTGGTCTGGTTCTGGGGCCGCGGGGCCAAACAAGCCATGGGCCAGTCGGTCCAGTTGTTGCGCATCGTGGAGTGACTGGTGATGTACCTTGAGTTCTTCCGGTCGGTTCTGCTTCCAGGCCAGCACCTCGGCCAGAAAGCGCAGATAACGCATGAACTGTTCGTCGATCTGGTGGTTCTTGTCGCGGTAATTCCAGAAGAGATCGGTCCACTCGCTGTCGATTTTGTGCGAAAACTGGTTCCGCATATCGGTTGTGATGTGTTTGTTCTTGCGCAGCAGCCCCTCCCATTCCGCTTTGAAGTTCTCAAAAGCCGTCAGCGGCTTGCCTCGGGAATTCATCTTCACATACAAGGTGCTGTTCTCGCTGGAGTTGCGAATGGGCAGCAGGTGAAAGCGGATGGCGGGGTGGTCTGGATCGATGAGTCGTTGCCAGTGCCTGGCACGTTGCTCGTCTGAGGCTGCGCGGTAGCGTGCGTGCAGTGCATCCAGCATGACCAGCATGCCCTGGATGGTGGGGTCGTGCTTCCAGGTGGGCAGGTAGAGGGCTTGGTCTTCCAGCCATGTGGATATTTTGTTTTGCCCCATATCCGGGCGGCATTCCGGATCGGTCAGAAATTTGCAAAACTCTCGTGCGCCAGGACGTGTGGCGTAGCTAAAGGCGTGCCAAGACTGGCTTGTACCTTTGGTTTCAGGGATGTGCCAGGCAAGGTAGCAGTGCAGCAGGAACAGCGTGGTCAGGCGTTGCTGGCCGTCCAGTGGATACAGGGTGGAGACCCTTTTTCCGCCGTGCTCCTTGTCCACCACGTCGCCAAAAACGAAGTCCAGGTCAATGCCATGCGCGCTCTCCAATGCGCCATACAGGCTGTCGATGAAACGTTGACGAATGTGCTCCACCTGGGGGCTGCAGCGGCCTTGGGCGTAGTCGCGTTGGATCAGCGGAATCTCGATGGCTTGGATGTGTGCCTGCGTGAGCAACTGGGCCAGGCTGGTGTGGACTGAGAAAGTGTCGGTGGCAGGGCTGGTTGCCACCATGGCGTTGTCGTTCATTGCAGATAGTCCTTCAGTTCCTTTTTGATCTCGTCCAGATACGCATCCTTGTCGGCCTTCCCCCAAAAATGAGGCTGCAACTTGCTCGCATCGGTGTAGTACTTCAGGAATACGTTCCGAGTTGCCGTCGGAATGTATTGCCCGCACTTGTCCATTTCCACCACCTTCTGCCGCTTGACCTCGAACACACTATTGCTCAGGGCGGCATTGGCCCCGTGAGACAGTAAGGCCAGGTTGGCGATGGTGTGGTCCGCGCCTTCATCGTTTGGGGTTAGAGCCGCTTGTATTCGTGCGGCCAGGGTGTTGAAGTCGCGCTCCTGCACCGCAGGGATGGCGGCTTCGATTTGTGCACTCAAGGATTGAATTTCTTTGACGTTGTCCTTTGTTTCGATAACCGATAGGGCCTGCTGGTGCTCGGTCAGCCAGTCTTTCCATTGCTCGGCGCGGGTCAGACTTTGCGCGTTCTGCGCATGGATGTGCTCCAGCGTCCAGTCCTGGTGGGCGTGTTTGTCAAATGGAAACCGTGCGTCCCGGCAGATTTCGACATTGAACAGCAATAAGAGGCGCTGTAATTGGGAGCCGTGCTTTGGGTTGTCGTAGCGCAGGTCTTCGTTCAGATCATCCGCTTTGATATTCAACTGGTTGCGGATTTCCCTGGTCAACCAGTCATCGAACGCGCTTTTCTTACCTTTCAAGGCACTGCGCTGGATATCGCCGATGGGCACGCCGCAGTTCACCAAGAATCCGATTTTGTTGTAGTACCGGCGCGGCTCCTCGAACCAGCCCAGGATCTGGGCATGTAGAGCGACTATCTCTCGCCAGAGAGCCAGGCCTTGTTCTTCGGCCCGCGTGCGCAGTGTGTCGAAGGTGAAGTAGGGAAGGGCTCGGTTGCCGTCGGGATTCTCGCGCTGCGCCAGTGTGTCGAACAGCAGGCTGATGCGGGTGCCGTAACGTTCGTTGTTCCGCGCGTCGCCCGCGACGAAAGCCCAGATTTCTGGTCGCTGCAAATCACGCTCCATGCCGTCCCACTGTGCGGCGATTTCTGCTTCTCTTCCTTTGTGATTCGTCGCAACGTAGGTCAGCAAGACCGCCTTGAGCAACTCGGCATCGGTCAGGGGGATGCGGCCTTGGTTCAGGCGGGTGAACAGTGCGATGGGATTCTCTGTTTCAGGCACTTCGTACCAGATGACGTGTACCGATTCGCAGAGGTAATCGTGAATTCGATTCACGAGGATTCTTCTGGCTTGATCGTGGCTTGTCTTTCTGAGAAACCAACTTTCGATCGTGTCATGCGCGGCCCGCAGATGAAAATAGTCAATGTTATTTTCGGACTGCTGAACGTCTAGAGTTTGCAGATAGGCTTGGCTGCTGGAGCGGGTTTCATATTCCAAGCGATAGGTTGCGCCGGATGTGTAACCGGCCTTGTGCATGTAGTTGAAGATCAGCCATAACGTAGTGAGTCGCTGTTGCCCATCTATCAGCTCCCAGTCATCGGTGTTTCGCTTCTTAACTACAACGGGTTGCAGGCTATAGCGGGGAGCTTTCGTTTTCTCGGCCTCTGCAACGTCATCCAGCAGTTTTTGAACTTCAAGGGGCGTCCAGCGGTAGCCGCGTTGATAGGCCGGAATGAAGAGAGTCCCGTCGATCCCCTGGATCTCCTCGCCGGTGTCGCGGTCAATGCTGAAGCCAATGGGCTTGTATGCCAGTTTGTAGTTCATCTTGTCATTGCTCATCGTTGTTCAAAGCCTCTTTGTGTATATCGGTAATTGCTTGCCCAAACCCCCGCAGCCACCACTCCAGCATCGCACTGTCCACCACCGTTGCGGTAATTTCCATCCACCCGTCGCCCAAGTCCCGTACCTGCTGATCTTTGGATAAGGGCGACTCCCGCAGGTGCAGCCCCGCGTCTTGGGTGATGTGGAACGTCAGCCGCACCCGCCGCCCGTCGCCAAACCCAAAGCGCCCATCGTCGTCGTATTTCTGCAGGTCGAAATCCGCCGGGCGCTCAAACGCCAGCGTGGATGCCTCGGCCTTGCGAATGCGGTGCAGGGCCAGACTGCGCTCGTTGTCAAAGCCCTCATACCGGCACACCAGGTACAGGCGCGGTCCTTGCTGGGCCAGGCCCAGGGGCATGACCTGGATGGGTTTGCGCTTGCCGGCGGCGTTTTGGTAGTCCAGCGCCAGCCAGCGGTTGGCGTACAGGGCCTCGCTCACGGCTTCCAGCACGCCGGGTTCGATTTTGGGTGGCAGCAGCGGCTGGCTGGTGGCCACCACGCGCACTTTGCGCGGCCATTCGCGCTCCAGCCGGGCCGGGTCGGCGCCTTGGCCCTGGCTGTCGCCCAAGTTGCGCCGGGCCTGGGTGAAGAAGCCGTCCATGGACTGCATCAGCCGTGCGGGCAGCAGGTTCTTCAGGTGCTCCTGGGCCAGCAGCAGCAGCAGTGATTCTTGCGGCGTGAGGCGGGGCACGGCCAGGCCCTGGGCGCGCTCCAGCCAGC
>DAIQRN010000209.1:0-5196 GCA_036786185.1 Acidovorax sp.
GCGAGCTGGAGCGCATCGGCTACATCGGCGACCAGGAGCCGGGCGACCACCCCATCGGCGCCTACTTCGAGACCCACATCGAACAAGGCCCGGTGCTGGAAGACAACGAAAAAACCATCGGCGTGGTCAGCGGCGTGCTGGGCATCCGTTGGTTTGACTGCACCGTCACCGGCATGGAAGCCCACGCAGGCCCCACGCCCATGGCCCTGCGCAAGGACGCGATGCTGGCCGCGACGCGCATCATGCAGGACGTGGTGGCGGCAGCCCACCGCCACCCACCGCATGGGCGCGGTACCGTGGGCATGGTGCAGGTATTCCCCAACAGTCGCAACGTGATCCCCGGCCGGGTCAAGTTCAGTATTGACCTGCGCAACAGCACCGACGCGCTGGTCGATGCCATGGCCTCTGAAGTACAAGCCTTCGCTGACCAGGTGGCCAAGGAGCATGGCGTGCAGGTGCACATCGAGATGGTGTCCAGCTACCCCGCGCAGCTGTTTCAGCCCGAATGTGTGGAGGCCGTGGGCCGGGCTGCCGCCAAGCTGGGTTACAGCCATATGCCCGCCGTGTCGGGTGCGGGCCATGACGCCGTCTATATGGCCAAGCTTGCGCCTAGCGGCATGATCTTCATCCCCTGCAAGGATGGCATCAGCCACAACGAGATCGAGGACGCCAAGCCCGAGCACATCGAGGCGGGCTGCAACGTGCTGCTGCATGCCATGCTGGAGCGGGCTGTTTTGGCTTCGCCTCATTGAGCCGGCATCGACGAGCCTCGTGCGCGCGGGGCCGCCCGTGGGTTATCTGCCGGATGGATGACTCCAAGGAGTGAGCAAAAAGAAAACCGCCCTGGGGCGGTTTTCTTTTTGATTCAAAAACTATAGCTACCAGCGCTTTATGGGTGGGCGCTAGGGGCTATTTTGACCATATTTTTACTGCGAGGCAGCGGGTTGCGCAGGCTCTGCGGGATCGGCAGGTTCTGCCGCGCCGTCGAGCGCAGCCTTGAGCGGGTCGTCGTCCTCGGCAGGGGCGGCGGCACCGGGTTCGGCGTCGGGCTGCTGCGCGTCGTCGCTGCCGTAGCCTGCGTCGTCGTTGCCATAGCCGTTGTCCGAGCCCATGTTCTCCATCATCTGCGTGCCCACGGCGTCCAGGTCCACCTTGACCTTCTTGTCCAGGCTGCCGGTGACCAGCGTGGGGAAGAGGATCAGGATGGCGACCATCAGCAACTGGATTGCCAGGAAGGGAATCGCGCCCTTGTAGATCTGCATGGTGGTCACCGGGTCCATCACCTTGCCGGTCACGCGGTCCACGTAGGGCTTATCGGGCGCCACGGAGCGCAGGAAGAACAGCGCGAAACCGAATGGCGGGTGCATGAACGAGGTCTGCATGTTCACTGCCAGCAGCACGCCGAACCAGATCAGATCGACCCCCAGCTTGTCCGCCACCGGTGCCAGCAGCGGCACCACGATGAAGGACAGCTCGAAATAGTCCAGGAAGAACGCCAGGAAGAACACCATGAGGTTCACCACGATCAGGAAGCCCACCTGCCCGCCGGGCAGGCTGGTCATCAGGTGCTCGACCCAGACCGGACCGTCGGCCGCCTGGAACACCATGCTGAACACGGTGGCGCCGATCAGGATGAACATCACGAACGAGGCCAGCTTGGTGGTCGAGGCCAGCGCCTGCTTGAGCAGGCCCATGCCCATGCGCCCGCGCAGCGCGGCCATGATGAGCGCGCCCATGGCGCCCATGGCGCCGCCTTCGGTGGGTGTTGCCACGCCCAGGAAGATGGTGCCCAGCACCAGGAAGATCAGCAGCAGCGGCGGGATCAGCACAAAGGTGACGCGCTCGGCCAGGCGCGACAGCAGGCCCAGGCGCAGCACCTTGTTGCCAGCGGCGATCAGCCAGGCAATGAAGGCGCCGCCGCAGGCGGCCACCACCACTTTTTCGTCGGTGGGCACCGACTCGACCAGATGGCCCTGCCACCAGGTGTGCACGTCGGCCATGTGGCGCGCCAGGAAGATGGACACCAGGGCCGATGCCGACATCAGCGCCACCAGGGAGGTGTAGCCGCCGCTGCCGTTGGGTTCGCGGAAGGTGCGTGCCTCCACCGGCAGTGCGGGCACGGTATGGGGCTTGAAGATGGCCAGGATCACCACATACACCACGTACAGGCCCACCAGGATGAAGGCTGGCAGGAAGGCACCCTTGTACATGTCGCCCACGCTGCGGCCGAGCTGGTCGGCCATGATGATGAGCACCAGCGAGGGCGGAATGATCTGCGACAGCGTGCCCGAGGCCGCGATGACCCCGGCGGCCAGCGGCCGGTTGTAGCCGTAGCGCAGCATGATGGGCAGCGAGATCAGGCCCATGGAGATCACCGAGGCCGCCACCACGCCCGTGGTGGCCGCGAGCAGCGCGCCCACGAAGATCACCGCCAGCGCCAGGCCGCCGCGCATGGGACCGAAGACCTGGCCGACGGTGTCGAGCAAATCTTCGGCCATGCCGGAGCGTTCAAGAATCAGCCCCATGAACGTGAAGAAGGGCACGGCCAGCAAGGTGTCGTTGGCCATGATGCCGATGAGGCGCTGGGGCAGCCATTCCAGGATGGAGGCCGGGAAGATGCCGGTCTCGATGCCGACCAGGCCGAAAAACAGCCCGGTGGCACCCAGGCTGAACGCTACCGGGAAACCCAGTAGCAAGAAGCAGATTAGCCCCACGAACATGATCGGGGCGAAGTTGGCGGTGAGGAATTCCATGATTCGGTTCTCGGTCGTTCAGCGCGCCTGGGGGGCGGTGGATTCGGCCTCGCGGCGCAGGGCTTCGGCCAGTTCTTCCTCGGCCGTCTTGTCGGTCAGGCGGCCCATGGGGTCTGGCCCCAGGCCACGCAGAAAGGCGATGCGCTTGATCAGCTCGGACCAGCCTTGCAGCATCAGCAGCCCAAAGCCCACGGGCAGAGCCGCCCACACGGGCCAGCGGATCAGGCCACCGGGGTTGCCGGAAATTTCGCCCGACTGGTACTTGGAAATCAGCATCGGGATACCCATGTACAGCACCATGATGCACAACGGTGTGAGGAACAGGGCGAAGCCGATGATGTCGATCCACACTTGAGTGCGCTTGGACAGGCGACTGTTCAAAACGTCGATGCGCACGTGCTCGCGGTGCAGCAGCGTGTAGCCCGCCGCCACCAGGAACGACCAGGCAAACAGGTACCACTGCACCTCCAAAAAACCGTTGGAGCTGTAGTTGAAGGCCTTGCGCACGACCGCGTTCAGCGCGCTGATCACGGTGGATGCAAAGATGAGCCAGATAACGTACTTGCCGACGAAGGCATTGATGGCGTCAATCCCCCGTGATAAGCGAAGCAAGGCCTGCATGGTGTCTCCAATAAAAAAAGAGCAAAGCGCACCGCACTGCCGCCGCTGGCGCGAAAGCGGGCACCCAAGGTGTGCGCTGGAATGAGGCAGAGATTTTAAAGAGCGCCCACTAATGAGTCTGACGGCACAGTGACGCTTGGAAATATTTGGAAATAAACAATGACATGCTATAAAAAAAGTAGCTATCAGGGTTTACTCTTACGCTTGGAGCGGGCAAAACGCCACCAGGGCAGCACCGTGCTCATGGCCAGAACCTCGCCGCAGTGCTGGGGGGTGTAGCCGGGCAGGGCGGCCAGCTGCCGCTGCCATTCGGGCGTCTGCAGCAGGGTGCGCAGCGCCCGGGTGGCGGGCTGGTCCAGGCTGGCCTTGAGGCAGGCCAGATGGTAGCTCTCGTGCACCAGCGGCACAAAGCCCAGCCCGCGCGCCCGTGCGGCCAGCTCGATCCCCATGCCCACGTCGGCAGCACCTGCCGCCACGGCTTGGGCCACGGCGGTGTGGGAGGGCTCGTTGCGCGCATAGCCGGCCAGCTCGCCCGGTGCCAAAGCGGCCTGGGCCAGCAGCTCATCGAGCAGCACGCGCGTGCCCGTGCCCAGTGGGCGGTTCACGAAACGGGCGCCGGTGCGGGCCACGTCGGCCAGGCTGCGCAGTTGCAGCGGATTGCCTGGCGCCACGATCAGGCCCTGGGTGCGCCGCGCGAAGCCGATGATCTTGTGCAGGCCCGGCTGCAGCAGCGGCTGGTAGGTGCGCGCGGTCAGCGAGTCCGCAGGGGCGTTCTCCAGGGTGTGAAAGCCCGCCAGCGTGCAACGCCCTTCGTTCAGCGCGCGGATCGCGTCCACGCTGCCGGTGAAGCGGATATCGAGGTGCAGCGCTCCGGCCTCGCCCGGCGTGGCGGCGTAGGCGCGTAGCGCGGCCAGCGCATCGTCGTGGCTGGCGTACAGGGTCAGCACATGCGCCTGGTCGTCAAAAGCCACGGCAAAGGCGCGCTCCAGGTCGGCATGCAGGGCGGCGATCTGCGGCGCCAGCCGGGCCTGCGCCTGGCGCTCGGCCCACAGCAGCTTGGCCCCGAACTCGCTGAGCTGCGCCGACTGGCCCTTGCCCCAGGTGATCAGCTCGCCGCCCAGCTGCTCTTCCCAGCGCTTGAGGGCACCCCAGACATGGCGGTACGACAAGTCCAGCCCGCGTGCCGCGCCCGAGATGGATCCATGCTCGGCCACGGCCTGCAGCAGCTCGGGCAGCGGGTTGCGGATGAGCGCATTGCCCGCGTCCCGGCTCAGTGTGTAGTGAAGTTGGACCCTATGCACGGGAGTTCATATCGCTGGATATTGAGAGGGTGCCTACGATAGCCCATCCCATCGACAGGCCCCATGTCCACTTTCACCGACAGCGCGCGCACGGCGCTGCAACTCACCCTCTCGACCGACCCCGTTCTGTGGACCATCGTGGGCCGCTCCCTGTCCGTCAGCGCCACCGCCTGCCTGCTGGCCTGCGGCGTGGGTCTGGTGCTGGGCGCGTGGCTGGGCGTGGCCCGCTTTGCCGGGCGCGGCGCGGTGCTGGCGGTGCTCAATACCTTGCTGGCCGTGCCCTCTGTGGTGGTGGGGCTGGTGGTGTACCTGGTGCTGTCGCGCAGCGGGCCGCTGGGCTCGCTGGGCTGGCTGTTCAGCTTCAAGGCCATGGTGCTGGCCCAGGCCATCCTGGTGCTGCCGGTGGTCACGGCGCTCACGCGCCAGACGGTGGAAGACGCCGAGCGCGCCCATGGCGAGCAACTGCACTCCATGGGCGCCGGCCCGCTGCTGCGCAGCCTGCTGCTGGCCTGGGACGAGCG
>DAIQRN010000210.1:0-5190 GCA_036786185.1 Acidovorax sp.
CAGGGCACCGACTGCACGTCCGACCAGGCGCTGCTCCTGGCGACCGGAGTCGTCGGGATGGCGCAGACGGCCGCGCGCCACTGGCTCTACGACCAGGTCATGCCCCAGGCCGAGGCGGTGCGTCTCGTGGCCGATCTCGCGTGGCGTGGCATGCGTGGACTGCCCCGCACCGAGGAGGCGGCCTCACCGAGCACAGCCGCCTCCGTCGGCGCCGCCACCCCGAGCGGGGCGAGCCGCTCCGACTGAGATCGACCGAGGTCGCGCCAGGGCGGGGCCTCCGAGCGAGCCGACCCTGCCGGTCTATATCTTTTCGCTGATCCGGGCCGGCACCTCGCCCGAGTTGAACGCCATCGCCGCGCTGCTGGCCCTGGCGGTGGCCGTAGGCGCATGGCTGGCCCCGCGCGTGGGCCTGCGCGCACCGGCCATGTCCGCCTGGGTGGCCGGGCAGGCCGTGGCACCGGCTCTGCGGCTGCAACTGCTTCCCGGCCTGTGGGGCGGCTTGGCAGGGGCCGTATGGCTGTGGGGCCTGTCGCGCCTGGCGCCCGCTGCCCTGCAACCCTCCGACCCCGCCAGCGCCATGCCGTTCGTGGTCAAGCTGCTGTACGGCGGCATCACCGAAGAGCTGTTGCTGCGCTGGGGCCTGATGACCCTGCTGCTGTGGCTGGGTTGGCGCGTGCTGCAACGCGGCCGGGGCACGCCTGGCAAGGGTGTGGTGGCGTTGGCGGTAGCGCTCAGCGCCCTGCTGTTCGCCGTGGGTCACCTGCCCGCGGCGCAGGCCATGGCGGGGGCGCTGACGCCGGAAGTCGTCACTTTCGTGATGGTGGGCAATACGGCCTTCGGGCTGGTGGCGGGCTGGCTGTATGCGCGGCACGGGCTGGAGGCGGCCATCGTGGCACACGGGCTGGCGCAGGGTTTGTCGTCGGCCATTCTCGAGGTAACTGGCATGTAACCACTTTCGTGTGAGAATTGAAATTCAATTACATCGCCCCACGAAAGAGACATCTCCATGAGCACGCGCCGCGCCACCAAGATCGTTGCCACCCTGGGTCCCGCATCGAGCGACCCCGCCTTGCTGGAGGCCATGATCCGCGCCGGGGTCAATGTGGTGCGGCTCAACTTCAGCCATGGCAAGGCGCAGGACCATATCGACCGGGCGGCCACGGTGCGCGCGGCGGCCCAGCGCGCGGGGCGCGAGGTGGCCATCATGGCCGACCTGCAGGGCCCCAAGATCCGTGTCGGCAAGTTCGCCGAAGGCAAGGTGCAACTGGTGCCGGGCGAGAAGTTCGTGCTGGACGCTTCGCGCACCGAGCCGGGCGACATCGAGGGCGTGGGACTGGACTACAAGGAGTTGCCGCGTGACGTGAAGGCGGGCGACGTGCTCTTGCTCAACGACGGCCTCATCGTGCTGACCGTGGACGCCGTGCGCGGCGAGGCCGTGCACACCACCGTGAAGGTGGGCGGCGAGCTGTCGAACAACAAGGGCATCAACAAGAAGGGCGGCGGCCTGACGGCCCCGGCCCTCACGGCCAAGGACATGGAGGACATCCGCACGGCGATGAGCTTCCAGGCCGACTACGTGGCAGTGAGCTTTCCGAAGAACGCGACCGACATGGAAATGGCGCGCCAGCTGTGCAACGTGGCGGCGTCGGAGTACCGCCACAAGCCGGGCCTGATCGCCAAGATCGAGCGGGCCGAGGCGATTCCGCACCTGGAAGCCATCCTGCGCGTGTCCGACGGCATCATGGTGGCGCGCGGCGACCTGGCGGTGGAAGTGGGCAACGCGGCGGTGCCCGCGCTGCAAAAGAAGATGATCCGCATGGCGCGCGAGCAGGACAAGGTGGTCATCACCGCCACGCAGATGATGGAGAGCATGATCACCAACCCCGTGCCCACGCGCGCCGAGGTGAGCGACGTGGCCAACGCCGTGCTGGACGGCACCGACGCCGTGATGCTTTCCGCCGAGACGGCCGCGGGCCGCTACCCGCTGGAGACGGTGGAGGAGATGGCCACCATCTGCGCCGCCGCCGAGGCGGCCGAAGATCACAAGCTGGACGCCGACTTCACGGGCCAGACCTTTGGCCGCATCGATCAGTCCATAGCCATGGGCGCGCTGTTCACGGCCCACCACCTGGGCGCCAAGGCCATCGTGGCCATGACCGACAGCGGCTCCACGGCGCTGTGGATGAGCCGCCACAGCATTTCCATCCCGATCTACGCGCTGACACCCAAGGTGGCCACGCAGCGCAAGATGGCCATGTACCGCAACGTGCGCCCCCTGCTCATGGACACCAGCGCCGACCGCGACACCGCACTCACGCAGGCCGAGGGCCACCTCAAAAGCCGCAGCATTGTGCACAAGGGCGACGTGTACGCCATCACCTGCGGCGAACCCATGGGGGCGCCGGGCGGCACCAACATGCTCAAGATCTGCCGGGTGGAATGAAACTCCTGTTTTGATAGCTGCTAGCGCTTTATGGATAAGCGCCAGAGGCCGATTTGGCTTGAAATGACCGCCGCTGGCGCAGTGCAACCCTGGCCGCCTCGCAGGCCGAAGCCGCGGCCCAGCACAGCCAGCCGGTCCACAGCGTGTGGCTCATGAAGTGCGCGCCGCGCATCTGCTGCCCCCCACCCAGGACGAACCCGGCCACCACCGCACCGGCCAGCCACCACCGGGCCGCCACCGGCGCAGCGCGGCGCAGTGCGAAGTACCCGCCCACAAAGGCAAAGCCCGCCGACGCATGGCCCGCCGGAAAGCAGCGGCCACTGCCGCCATCCACCACGCCCAGCGCCCAGTGCGACGCATAGCGCGCCACGCCACCAAACTCCGCCAGGTCCCAGGGGCAGCTGGTGGTGCTGAGGTTCTTGGTAAGGCTGACCACGGCCAGCGCGATCAGCGTGCTGGCGGCCATTTGCAGGCGCTCGTCCGGGGTAAGGCGCCGCAGCACGCCCCAGGGCCACCACACGCCCAGCACCAGCGCCAGTGTCAGGGCCCAGGCCAGATGGCGTGCGCCTTCATGCATCACCTGCACCAGCAGCCAGTGGTTGCGCAGCGGAAACCCGGCGCTGGAGCCAAACCAGTGGGCCGCCGCCAGGTCCTGTCCTGCCGCGTCCCAGGCCACCACGCAGACCAGCAGCGCCAAGGCCCAGAGCAGCAAGGAGGCGGGTTGGGCGGCAGGGGCAGGGCGGGGCAAAGGCGTGGCAGACATGCGCCGACCTTAGGCGGGCGCACTTAAGCGCGCCTTAACCCCACTGGGTGCCGCCGCCCGGCGACAATGGCCGCATGCGAATTCTCGTGGTCGAAGACGATGCGGGCATAGCCAGCGGCCTGCGCACCAACCTGCAGCAGCGCGGCTATGCCGTGGACCTGTGCAACGGCGTGGCCAGCGCCTGGAGCGCGCTGCGCGCCGAACGGTTTGACGCCGTGCTGCTGGACCTGGGGCTGGCAGACGGCGACGGCAGCGAGCTGCTGCGCATGCTGCGGCTGAGCGCGGTGGCCGCCACCGGCACGGCACCGGCGCTGCCAGATCCGGCGACGCCGGTGCTCATCGTCACTGCGCGCGACCAGGTGCACCAGCGCATTGCCGGGCTGGACCAGGGGGCCGACGACTACCTGGCCAAGCCCTTTGACGTCGATGAGCTGGATGCCCGGCTGCGGGCGCTGCTGCGCCGGGCCGCGGGCCGGGCGTCGCCCACCGTGCGCCACGGTGACATCGAGCTGGACCCGGCCACCCGCACCGTGCGCCAGCAGGGCGTGGTGGTGGAGATGTCGCCGCGCGAGTTCTCCGTGCTGCTGGTGCTGATGGAAGCGCGCGGGCGCGTGCTCTCGCGCCAGCAGATCGAGGAGCGCCTGTACAGCTGGAACGCGGCCATCGAGAGCAACGCGGTGGAGGTCCACATCCACCACTTGCGCCGCAAGCTGGGCAGCGCCTGCATACAGACCATGCGCGGTGTGGGCTACTTCATGCCCCAGGACGCGGCATGAGCGGCGCGCAGGGCTCGGCCTTTTCCGTGGCGCTGGCCCGCCGCGCTTCGCTGACGCGCCAGCTCCTGCTGTGGACGCTGGGCGCGCTGGTGTTGGTGTGGGGCAGCTTCGTGTTCTTCGGCTACCGCACCGGCGTGCACGAGGCCGACGAGCTGACCGACGGCCATCTGGCCAGCGTGGCCGCGCTGCTGCTCAACCTGCGCGCTGCCGAGGCCGTGCAGGCGCCGCAGCTGACCCCGCGGGCACCCACGCCGGGGCTCAAGTCGCACGACTACCAGCAGTCGCTGAGCGTCGTGCAGTGGGATGCGCAGGGGCGCCTGCTGCACCACACGGGCGCGGCGCCTCTGCCGCCCTTTGACGGGGCCGACGGATTTGCCGACATGCGGCTCGGGCCCGACGCCGCAATGTGGCGCAGCTTCTCGCAATGGGATGCCGCCCGCTCCCGCCGGATCACCGTGCTGCTGGAACTGCGCGAGCGCGATGAATTGGTGGACGACATCGCCGAGCAGATGATCGAGCCCGGCCTGTGGCTGCTGCCCGTGGTGGCGCTGGCGCTGGGGCTGGCGCTGGGCCGGGGGCTGCGGCCGCTGTATGCGCTGTCGGACGAGGTGGCTGCGCTGGACCCTGCCAGTACCGGGCGCCTGGCCTCGCGCCATGCCTGGAGCGAATTCGAGCCGGTGGTGGCGTCCATCAACGGTCTGCTGGACCGCCAGCAGGCCGCGCTGGTGCGCGAGCGGCGGCTGGCCAACGAGGTGGCCCACGAGCTGCGCACGCCGCTGTCCTCCATTGCCCTGCAGGCCAGTGCCTTGGGCGGCGAGCTGGACGACGCCGCCCGCCAGCAGGTGGTGGCGCGCATCGGCCAGGACGCGCTGCGGGCGGGCCATGTGCTCAATCAGTTGCTGGCCCTGGCGCGTGCCAGCCGGGACGAACTGCACGAAGCCAAGGCGCCCGTGGATCTGGGCGCGCTGGCGCGTGCGGTGTGCGCCGACTATGCCCAGGCCGCGTGGCAGCGCGGGGATGAGATCGCGGTGTCCGCGCCGCCGGTGCTCCGCGTGTCCGGCCATGCCGTGCTGCTGGAGATGGCGGTGCGCAATCTGCTGGAAAACGCGCTCAAGCACACGCCCGAGGGCACGCGCATCGCGGTGCAGCTGGGCGTGGCCGCGGCGGATGGCGGGGCCTGGCTGCAGGTGTGCGACGACGGCGCCCGT
>DAIQRN010000211.1:0-5179 GCA_036786185.1 Acidovorax sp.
GCGTGCCATGCATCAGGTCGGCATAGCTGCGGCGGTTGATGAGCGCCAGCACGCGCCGCGCGCCCAGGCGCTTGGCCAGCAGGCACGACATGATGTTGTCCTCGTCGTCGTCGGTGAGCGCCAGGAACAGGTCCACCTCCTCGATGCCCTCGTCGCCCAGCAGGTTCTCGTCGGTGGTGTCGCCCTGCAGCACCAGCACCTCGGACGGCAAGGCCGACGCCAGCTCCACGCAGCGCTCGGCATGGTCTTCGATGATCTTGATGTTGAAGCGCCCCGGCGTCTGCGCCAGCTGCCGCGCCAGCCGCTGCCCCACCCGCCCGCCGCCCGCGATCATGATGCGGTGCACGGGCTGGGGCGGCTGCGACAGGGGCCGGTGCAGGGCCGCCAGCACATGGGCGATGTGCTCGTGCGCGGCCAGCACAAAGACCTCGTCGCCCGGCTCGATGCGGGTGCTGCCGTCGCAGGCGATGAAGCGGTCGGGCTCGTCCGGAAAGCGCCGGTAGATCGCCACCATGCGCATGGCCTTGTCGGCCGCGCGCGCGCGCAGCTCGCCGATGGTGTGGCCCACCATGGGGGCGCCCGCCCGTGCACGCGCCGATGCCAGGCTGGCACGGCCGCCCGCGAATTCGCGCACCTGCATGGCCTCGGGGTATTCGATGAGCTTGCCGATGTAGCGGGTCAGCGACTCTTCCGGGCAGATGATGCGGTCCACCCCAAAGCCCTCGGGGCCCGTCAGGCGCTCGTCGGCCTCGAAGCCGCTGGAGCGCACGCGGGCGATGCGCTTGGGGATGTTGAACACCAGCTGCGCGATCTTGCAGCACACCAGGTTGGTCTCGTCCTGCGCGGCGCAGGCGATCAGGAGGTCGGTGTCCTGCGCACCCGCCTCGGCCAGCACGGAGGGGTCCACACCGCTGCCGACCACGCCGCGCAGATCAAAGCGTGACTCCAGGTCGCGCAGGCGCTCGGCGTCGGTGTCGATGACGGTGATGTCGTTGCGCTCCGAGACCAGGCTCTCGGCCACGCTCTGGCCCACGCGGCCCGCACCGAGGATGATGATTTTCATGCCAAATGGGCCTCTAACGCACTACTGGTAAGCGCTGACAGCTATGAAATCAGGAGTTTTTCAACCCCGGACCTCGCCCTCGCCCAGCACCACGTACTTGAGCGATGTCAGTCCTTCGATGCCCACCGGCCCGCGCGCGTGGAACTTGTCGGTGCTGATGCCGATCTCGGCGCCCAGGCCAAACTCGAAGCCGTCGGCAAAGCGCGTGCTGGCGTTGACCATCACGCTGGCCGAATCCACCTCGCGCAAGAAGCGCTGGGCGTGCACGTGGTTCGTGGTCAGGATGGCGTCGGTGTGGTGGCTCGAATACTGGTTGATGTGGGCAATGGCCTCGTCCAGGCCCGCCACGATCTTCACGCTGATGATGGGCGCCAGGTACTCCTCGCTCCAGTCCTGCTCGGTGGCGGGCGCCAGCTGGGCGCCAGGCACCGACTGCAGAATGGCCAGCGCCTCGGGGCAGCCGCGCATCTCCACGCCCTTGGCGGCATAGATGGCGCCGATCCTGGGCAAGAACTCCGCAGCCACGCCGCGCGCCACCAGCAGGCCTTCGCTCGCGTTGCAGGGGCTGTATTTGTTGGTCTTGGCGTTGTCGGCCACCTTCACCGCCATGGCGATGTCGCAGGGGTCGTCCACATAGGTGTGGCAGTTGCCGTCCAGGTGCTTGATCACGGGCACCTTGGCGTCGCGGCTGATGCGCTCGATCAGGCCCTTGCCGCCGCGCGGGATGATCACGTCCACGAACTGCGGCATGGCGATGAGCTGGCCCACGGCCTCGCGGTCGGTGGTTGGCACCAGCTGCACGCCGTGCTCGGGCAGCCCGGCCTCGGCCAGGGCCTGCGCCACCAGCCTGGCCAGGGCCTTGTTGGAGTCAATCGCCTCGGAGCCGCCGCGCAGGATGCAGGCGTTGCCGCTCTTGATCGACAGGCTGGCCGCTTCGATGGTCACGTTGGGGCGGCTCTCGTAGATCATGCCGAACACGCCGATCGGCACGCGCATCTGGCCCACGCGGATGCCACTGGGCTGCTGCTTCATGCCCAGGATTTCGCCAATGATGTCGGGCATGGCAGCCAGCTGCTCGCAGCCCTGGGCGCAGGTCTCCAGCACCTTGGGGGAGAGCTTCAAGCGGTCCACCATGGGCTCGGCCAGCCCGGCGGCGCGGGCGCGGTCCAGGTCGCGGGCGTTGTCCACCTGCAGCGCGTCCACGTTCTCGCGCAGCAGACGGGCCAGGGCCAGCAATGCTTTGTTTTTAATAGCTGCTGGCGCTTTGGCCATCAGCGCTGAGGCCGTTTTTGCCTGGTATCCGAGGGTGTGCATGGCTTCGGCCACGTTGAGGGCGTTCATCCGGCGATTTTGCCGCAGATGGCGCGCACCGTGCTTGGGGTACGCTTGCAGCATGACCCGCACCCACCTGCTCGCTCCCGTAGAAACCGCCCTGGACGCCTTTGCGCAGGGCGCGCTGGCGGCGTCCGCCCTCAGCGACACCGCCCGCGCCCAGACCGAACTGCTGGCCGCCCTGCCCCCGCGCTACACCGAGGTGTTGCACGGTCTGCTGGACCGGCTGGAATCCAGCGCGCTGTTCAGCGAGGAAAGCTGCTCCTTCAGCCAGAAAGACCTGGTGGACAGCCTGCGCATGTGGGTGGACAAGGCGCGGTTGCAGCTGTGATGCTTTGATATTGATAGCTATCAGCGCTTGCTATATAAGCGCTAAAGCCACTTTTTATCTATATTTCAGCGCGCCGCCTGCGTCAGTCGGCACACCTGCAGCGCCAGCCGCTGCAGCGCCTGCCAGCCATCCTGCGGCCAGTCGGGCTGCTTGAGGCCCTTGACGATGCCGTCCACCGTGTGGGCCGACTGCAGCAGGCGGGCCAGGGCGGCGTCGCTGGCCTGGGGCAGGATGCGCTCGAACAGCCGCTCCTTCACGCCCCAGATGCGGTTTTCGCGCAGGGCCATGGGCAGGGGGCGGCCGGCGTTCATGGCGTCTTTCACGCGCTTCAGGGCGCGGATGTCCTCGGCCAGGGCCCAGTGCACCAGCACCTCGGCCTCGCCCTCGGCCTGCAGGCCGTCGAGCATGCGCTGCACGCGCGCGGTGTGGCCCGAGAGCACGGATTCGGACAGCTTGAACACGTCGTAGCGCGCCACATTCAGCACGGCGGCCTCGACCTGGGCCTGGGTCAACTCACCCGCCGGGTGCAACAAAGCCAGCTTTTGAATTTCCTGGTGCGCGGCCAGCAGGTTGCCTTCCACGCGGTCGGCAAAGAACTGCAGCGTGCGCTGGCCCTCCTCGCCCGCCACCACGCGCTGGCCTTGCGCGGCCAGGCGCTGGGCGATCCACTGCGGCAGCTGCGCGCGCTCGATGGTGTCGATCTGGATCGAGGTACCCACACCCTCGAGCGCCGCGAACCAGGCGCCCGTGCGCGTGGCCTTGTCCAGGCGCGGCAGCATCACCAGCGTGAGGGTGCTGTCGTTGCCCCGGGCGGACTCGGCGATCTGCTGCAGCGCCACGCTGCCGTCCTTGCCAGGCTTGCCCGAGGGGATGCGGATCTCCACGATCTGCTTGTCGGCAAACAGGCTCAAACTGCCGCCTGCGGCCAGCACCGCGCTCCAGTCAAAGTGGGCACCGGCCACGGTGTGGCTGCTGCGCTCGGTGTAGCCCTGGGCGCGCGCCGTGGCGCGGATGGCGTCGGCCGCCTCTTGCTGCAGCAGGGGTTCATCGCCATGCAGCACGTACAGCGGCGACAGGCCCCGTTGGAGCTGCGAAGAAAGTTGGGCCAGGGCGACTTGCATGCGGCAAAGTTTATCCGGCAGCTCCCCCGGCCCGGGCCACTGCGCAAATCGCCAGCCCGACCCCGCACATTGCGCAGTACAGGCCGCGCATTGCACAAGCGACCGGCTTTGCATTGGCAGGCGCTGCCCGGACAATCCGCCAGCGGCAGTCCCGCCGCTTCACCCCAGGCCCGCACCATGACCCCCAGCCCCACGCGCCCGCCGCAGACCATCAGCCTCATTGGCGCCCCCACGGACATTGGCGCGGGCACACGCGGCGCCTCCATGGGCCCCGAGGCCCTGCGCGTGGCCGGGCTGCAGGCGGCCCTGGAGGGCCACGGCCTCACGGTGGTGGACCGGGGCAACCTGAGCGGCCCGGCCAACCCGTGGCAGCCGCCGGTGGACGGCTACCGCCACCTGCCCGAGGTGGTGGCGTGGAACCAGCGCGTGTTCGATGCCGTGTACGCCGAGCTGCGGCGGGGCCACCTGCCCATCCTGATGGGCGGCGACCACTGCCTGGGCCTGGGCAGCATCAGCGCCGTGGCGCGGCACTGCCTGGAGGCGGGCAAGGACCTGCGCGTGCTGTGGCTCGACGCCCATGCGGACTTCAACACCAGCGCCCTCACCCCCAGCGGCAACGTGCACGGCATGCCCGTGGCCTGCCTGTGCGGCTTCGGCCCCGCGGCGCTCACGCAGATGGTCGGCCTGCCCGGCGGGCGGCCCGCGCTGCGCCCCGGGCAGATCCGGCAGATCGGCATCCGCAGCGTGGACCCGGGCGAGAAGCGCTTCGTGCACGAGCAGGGCCTGGAGGTGTTCGACATGCGCACCATCGACGAGATGGGCATGCGCCAGACCATGCAGCAGGCGCTGGCGGGGCTGGACAGCAACAGCCACCTGCACGTGAGCTTCGACGTGGACTTTCTGGACCCGGAGATCGCCCCGGGCGTGGGCACCACCATCCCCGGCGGGCCGACCTACCGCGAGGCGCAGCTGTGCATGGAGATGATCGCCGACTGCGGGCGGCTGGCCTCGCTGGACATCGTGGAGCTGAACCCCGCGCTGGACGTGCGCAACAAGACGGCGCTGCTGGCCGTCGACCTGGTCGAGTCGCTGTTCGGCAAAAGCACGCTGATGCGCGTGCCATCGAACCTGCACGCTTCGTAGCGCCCGCTGAAACGGGCGCTGCCCACACGGGGGACGCCGTGGAACGGGCTTCGCCCGGCCACCGGCGTCGTCCCCCTTCCCGCGCGCAGCGCGAGAGAAGGGGGAAGCGGCGCAGCCGCTCAGGGGGATGTCACCGCTTCACGGCAGCGAGACGGCGCAGCAGTTGCTGCACCAAGTCGGTCTGCATGT
>DAIQRN010000212.1:0-5163 GCA_036786185.1 Acidovorax sp.
CAACCTGGGCGTGCGCATGGTGCTCTCGGCCAAGCCCGCGCAGGCCGACGCACCGGGGGCCGTAGCACCGCAGCCACCGGCCTCTGCGAACCCTGCAGCCCTTACCGCTCCTGCATCCGGGGCTTCTGGGGCCGCAGTAGCCCCCAAAACCACCTCACTGGCCGGGCAAGCCTTGGTGGAAGCCAGCGATTGTTTGCGCTGCCACGGCATGGACCGGCGCTACGTCGGCCCGTCCTTCCGCCAGATTGCAGCCCGCTACCAAGACCGCCCCGACGCCACCGCCTACCTGGCCCACAAGATCCGCGAGGGCAGTGTGGGTGAATGGGGGCGGACTGTGATGCCTCGGCATCCGCAGGTGACCGAAGTGCAGGCGCAGGCGATGGCGCTTTGGGTGCTTGGGTTGCCGATTGCGGAGGGTGGGAAGTCGGCATCTCTGCAATAGTGCTCTTGCGCCGTGTCTCGGCTTTAGCCCCACTTATGACTGCGATCCGGCGAGTGCGTCTAGTCGAAAAACTATAGCCTGCCCGTCAGAAAGAAATGGCTCGGTCGCAGGCTCGCATCGGTCCGATTTGAATCAATGGCCGCTGTTGGGAAGGGGGCTCGTTGTCGGCTTCGAAGCCATCCAGCGGTTGTCTCGCGTCTCCCTCGGCTGCTGTGGTTACAGTGCGGCCCCCCTTTTGGCCCACCACCCGCTTCTTTGATAAAGCAGGCCTTGCAATAAAAATAGCCTCTAGCGCTTATGGACAAAGCGCAAGAAGCTATGGTTTTAGTAGCGTTATGACGCCGCTAAATCAAGCACCAAAATTCATCGGCAACCCCACATAGTTCTCCGCCAGCGAGCGCGAAGCAGCCTCCGAATTCACCAAGTAATCCAGCTCAGCCTCCTGCATCTTTTGGCCAAACGCGCCGGTCTCTGGGAAGTGGTGCATCAGCGAGGTGAACCACCACGAGAAGCGCTCAGCGCGCCACACGCGGCGCAGGCACCGGTCAGAGTAGGTGTCGATGCCTGCGCGGGATTGGTCGTTGTAGAAATCGGCCAGCGCATTCCACAGATAGCCCACGTCGCTAGCGGCCAGGTTCAGGCCCTTGGCGCCGGTGGGGGGCACGATGTGGGCGGCATCGCCAGCCAGGAACAGGCTGCCAAAGCGCATGGGCTCGGCCACAAAGCTGCGCAGGGGGGCGATGCTCTTTTCGAGCGAGGGGCCGGTGGTCAGGTGCTCGCGGGCTTCGGGGTCCAGGCGGTTGCGCAGTTCGGCCCAGAAGGCGTCGTCGCTCCAGTTCTCCACCTTGTCGGTCAGCGGCACTTGCAGGTAGTAGCGGCTGCGGGTGTTGCTGCGCATGCTGCACAGCGCAAAGCCCCGGTCTGTGTGGGCGTAGATCAGCTCGTGCGCCACCGGCTTCACATCGGCCAGCAGGCCCAGCCAGCCAAACGGGTAGACGCGCTCGTAGGTGCGGATGGCGGCCTCGGGCACGCTGGCGCGGCACACGCCGTGGAAGCCGTCGCAGCCCGCGATGAAGTCGCAGGTGAGGGTGTGCGTCTGGCCGTCTTTCTCATACGTGACGCGCGGTGTGGCTCCGTCAAAGTCATGCACTTGCACGTTGGCGGCTTCGTACACGGTAGTCAGGCCCGCAGCGGCGCGGGCGTCCATCAGGTCTTGCGTCACCTCGGTCTGGCCGTACACCGTGACGCGGCTGCCGCCGGTTAACTGGTGCACGTTGATGCGGTGGCGTTTGCCCTTGAACAGCAGCTCAAAGCCATCGTGCGGCAGGCCTTCGGCATGGGCGCGGGCGCTCACGCCCGCCTGGTCCAGCAGGTCTATGGTGACTTGTTCTAGCACGCCTGCGCGGATACGGCTGAGCACGTAGCTGGGGCTGCGTTGCTCGATGATGACGGCGTCGATACCAGACTTGTGCAGCAGTGCGCCGAGCAGCAAGCCCGCAGGGCCTGCACCAACGATGGCAACCTGGGTTCGCATGTCTCTCTACCTCGTGATGGAATGTTGATGGGCATCAAAAAACAGTGAGGTGGAGCGTAGGTGCGAGGCTCGCCAGCAGCGAGGCGCACCGTGCGATAGCGTGCGACCTTCAGGTTATCTGTGCGATCATCGCGCAGAACTTGATGTGCGTCAGGCTGGCTGATCCACGAACGCAGCGCCATGTGGGGTGCTGCTCCATGCAAAGGAATTCCCTCCATGGCCACTTTTCCGATTGCCAAAGCGGATCTGATTGAAGGCATGGCCAAAGGCATGGCGGTGCTGGAGAGCTTTGACACCGAGCGCCAGCGGCTCAATGCCACGCTGGCTGCGCAGCGCACGGGCCTGACAAGGGCCGCAGCGCGGCGGCACCTGCTCACGCTGGCGCATCTGGGCTATCTGGAGACGGATGGCAGCTACTTCTGGCTGGCGCCCAAGGTGTTGCGGTTTTCGGGCAGCTACTTGGCATCAGCCCGGCTGCCGCGTGTGCTGCAGCCCACGCTGAACCGGCTGGCGGCGCAGACGCAGCAGTCGTTCTCTGCCGTGGTGCTGGACGGGGATGAAGTGGTGATCGTGGCGCGCAGTGGGGTGTATGGCGCGCCGTCCCGCAGTGGAGTGTTGAGTGCGCCTTCGCGCACCATGGCCTATGGCCTGCACCTGGGCGCGCGGCTGCCAGCGCACCCCACATCTACCGGGCGGGTGCTGTTGGCCGCGCTGCCCACGGCCGAATTCACGCAGTGGCTGCAGGGCTGCATGCTGCAACGGCTCACGCCCCACACCGTCACGCAGCGCAGCGCCTTGCGCAAGGTGGTGGCCCAGGTGCGACGCGATGATTTTTGCCTGGCGGTGGAAGAGCACGAACTGGGCGTGCATGCCCTGGCTGTGCCTTTGCGCAACTTGCAGGGGCACACGGTGGCGGCGCTCAACGTGGTCGCATCACCCCAGCAGATGCAGGCGCAAACCCTGCAGCGCGACATGCTGCCGCTGCTGCAGGAAGCCGCGCGCGAGGTGCGTGGGCTGCTGTAGCCTCGCGGCCTCGCTCACGCAGGCTTATGCGGCCTGTCGCGGCACTGCCTTAGGCCGCGACGATGCGCCCCACGCCTGCGGCGCCAGCCACCACCTTGAGCGACTTGTCGGTGCTGGCGGTGTAGTTGCGGCTGGTGATGGTGTTGACGTACACCCAGTCGGCGCGGCATTCGCTGGCCGTGGCGGTGAGCACCATGTAGCCACGGCGCGAGGTGTCGCAGTACTTCAGTGGCGCAATCAACTGCTGCAGCGCGCCCGCCAGGGTGGCGGGGTTTTCGTTGGGCAGATATTCCTCAAAGCCGGGCGAGGTGACGGACGAGGTGGCGAACTCCACACCCACGGCGTTGCCGTTGCGGTCTTGCAGTTCGTTGGCCCAGGCGTTGTGCGTGTCGCCAGACAGCACCACCAGGTTTTTGCCCAGGCTGCGCGAGGTGGCCAGCACGGTTTCGCGTGCGGCCTGGTAGCCGTCCCAGGCGTCCAGGTTGTAGGGGATGGAGGGCTGCGCCAGGATGGCCTGCTCGGCGGGCGTGAGGCTGGCCGGGTTGGTGCGCGCGCGGGCCACCAGTGCGGCGTATTGGCTCACCGTAACGCCCGAGCCGGGCTGGATGGTTTCCATCAGGATCGGCGCAGGAATGTTCATGCGCCCCATCAGCACCTGCTGGCCCAGCACTTGCCAGGTGGCGGTGGATGCGGCCATTTGCTGCTGCAGCCATTGTGTTTGCGTGCTGCCCAGCAACTGGCGGCTGGTGTTGCCCACGGCGGCGGTGAAGCTGGCTGCGTCAAAGCCGGTGGCGGTGAAGAACTTGGTGTAGTCCAGCTGCTCGTCGCGCGCCACCACGCGGGTGTCGAGCATGTGCAAGGCCACGAGGTTGCCGAACGCAAAGCTGCGGTAGATCAGATCAGGCTGCGCGTTGCGGGTGGGCATCCACTCGTGGTACGCCTGCAGGGCCGCTGCCTTGCGGGTGCTGAAGCTGCCTTCGGTGGCGGCTTGGTGGTTGTCTGCACCGTCGCGCCAGGTGTCGTTGGCGATTTCGTGGTCGTCCCACACGGCGATCATGGGGGCGGCGGCGTGCAGGGCCTGCAGGTCGGCGTCGCTCTTGTACTGTGCGTGGCGCTGGCGGTAGTCGGCCAGGCTGAGGATCTCCTTGGCGGGCGTGGACAGGCGGCCCAGTGCCCCGGCGTTGGCCGATGCGTAGCCGCCCTGGCCGTATTCGTAGATGTAGTCGCCCAGGTGCACGGTGGCGTCCAGGTCGCCGCGCTTGGCGGCATGGGCGTACACGTTGAAGTAACCGGCGGGGTAATTGGCGCACGAGAACACCGCCAGCTTGACCTGCGCGACGCTGCCCGTGGGCAAGGTGCGGGTGCGGCCTGTGGGGGACGTGGCTGCGTAGGCGCGGAAGCGGTAGTGGTAGGCGGTGGCGGCTTTCAGCCCTGTGGCATCGACCTTGACGGTGAAGTCCTTGCTGGCCAGCGCCGTGGTTTGGCCCTGGGCCACAAGGGCGGTGAAGGCGCTGTCGGTGGCCACTTCCCATTCCACCGGAATATCACCCGTGTGGCCCACCGGGGGCGTGACGCGGGTCCACAGCATCACGCGGTCGGCCAACGGATCGCCGCTGGCGATGCCGTGGGCGAACTGCACTGCAGGGGCGTCGTCACCACCGCCGCAGGCCGCGAGGGGCAGCGTGCCCAGGGCGGCGGCCGCCAGGCCCATGTGGCGCACAAAGCGACGGCGGCTGGGGTTGGCCTCGGCCGCGTCGCGGATGGGGTGGGGGGAGGAGGAGAGTTTGTCGGTCATGGCTCAGGCAGTAGGTAAAGCACCCAAGACTGCCTTTGCCAGATGACGGTGGTGTGAAGCGTGCAGAGGCGGTGTCGCCTCTGCTACAGATTCAAAGAAAAAAGCCTGCAGCGCTTGTCTATCAAGCGCCAGTAGCTATTATTTTGATAGTGTTTTGAACACTTCGCGTGCTGCCGCCACGGTGGCCGCGATGTCGTCGGCCGTGTGGGCGCCACTGACAAAGCCGGCTTCGTACAGCGCCGGGGCGATGTACACGCCGCGATCAAGCAGGCCGTGGAACAGCTGGTTGAAGCGGGCGCTGTCGGTCTTGAGCACGGCGGGGTAGTTCTGGGGCAGCTCGGGCAGCAGGAAGAAGCCGAACATGCCGCC
>DAIQRN010000213.1:0-5163 GCA_036786185.1 Acidovorax sp.
GCACCAGGTAGTACAGCGAACCCATGGTGATCAAGCCCACCCAGCCCAGAGCGCCAGAGTGCACGTGGCCCACGGTCCAGTCGGTGTAGTGCGACAGCGCGTTGACGGTCTTGATGGACATCATCGGGCCTTCGAACGTGGACATGCCATAGAACGACAGAGACACGATCAGGAAGCGCAGGATGGGGTCATCGCGCAGCTTGTGCCAGGCGCCCGAAAGGGTCATGAGGCCGTTGATCATCCCGCCCCAGCTGGGGGCCAGCAGAATCAGCGAGAACACCATACCCACCGACTGCGTCCAGTCAGGCAGCGCCGTGTAGTGCAAGTGGTGGGGACCCGCCCACATGTAAGTGAAGATCAGCGCCCAGAAGTGGACGATGGACAGGCGATAGCTGTACACAGGACGACCCGCCTGCTTGGGGATGAAGTAATACATCATGCCCAGGAAGCCCGCCGTGAGGAAGAAGCCCACGGCATTGTGGCCATACCACCACTGCACCATGGCGTCCTGCACGCCGGCGTATGCCGAATAGCTCTTCATCCAGCCCGCGGGCACTTCGGCGCTGTTGACGATGTGCAGCAACGCAATCGCCAGGATGAAGCCGCCATAGAACCAGTTGGCCACATAGATGTGCTTGACCTTGCGGATGCCCACGGTACCGAAGAACACGATGGCGTAGGCCACCCAGACCAGCGTGATCAGGATGTCGATGGGCCATTCGAGCTCGGCATACTCCTTGCCAGAGGTGTACCCCAGCGGCAGGCTGATGGCTGCGGCCACGATGACCAGTTGCCAGCCCCAGAACGAGAACGCCGCCAGCGGTCCAGCAAACAGCCGGACCTGGCAGGTGCGCTGCACCACGTAGTAGCTGGTACCCATCAGGGCGCAGCCGCCAAACGCGAAGATCACCGCGTTGGTGTGCAGCGGACGCAAACGCCCGTAGCTCAGCCAGGGAATGCCGAAGTTGAGCTCAGGCCAAGCCAGCTGGGCGGCGATGAAAACGCCCACCAGCATGCCAACCACCCCCCACACCACGGCCATGATAGAGAACTGCCGCACCACGGTGTCGTTGTAGTGTGCAGCTACTGTTTTTGGAGAATCCATCGGGCACCTCTTTTTTGTATAGCCATCGGAGTTTGTTGCAATGCATGATTCGGGTCATTGACCCAAGTCAATCGTCCCGGAGAATGCGTTCGCCTTCCTGCTCGACGCTCTCGAACTGGCCGCTGTACACGGCCCACCACAGGCCCGCCAGAATCATCAGCACCAGCACTACGGACAGCGGGATCAGCAAATACAGAATATCCATCAAACAGGCTCCAGGGTGGGTTTGACAAGACCCAGGGGCGATGATGCCCCCATTTCCGGTGCTTCCGATGACACCGAGGGCAGCTCCGGCAGGCCGCGCGCCAAGCGGGCCGCGTTGAGCACCACCAGCAGCGAGCTCAATGCCATGCCCAGCCCGGCCAGCCAGGCGGGCATCCAGCCCACCACCGCCAGGGGTACGCACAGCGCGTTGTAGCCCGCGGCCCACCAGAGATTCTGGCGCACCACGCGCAGCATGCGGCGTGCCAGCAGCACGGTCTGCGGCACCAGCGCCAGGCTGTCGCCCAGCACCACAAAGTCAGCCCGCGACTGGGCCAGGGGCACGGCGCGGCCAAAGGCAAAGGACACATGGGCACCCGCCAAAACCGGGCCATCATTGAGGCCGTCACCCACCATGGCCACCTGGCGGCCATCGGCCTGCAGCGCCCGCAAGGCGGTCAGCTTGCCCTGGGGCGTGCACTCGCCGCGCGCCTGGGCAATGCCCGCCTGCTCGGCCACGCGCTGCACTGACGCCTGGCGGTCGCCCGACAGCAGCTGCACGGCCACCCCTTCGCGCTCCAGCGCCCGCACCACGGACTGGGCCTCGGCGCGCAGGTCTTCCGTCAGGTCAAAACGGGCCAGCTCCACTGTGCGCACACCCTGGCTGCCACGAATCCGCTCGGACAGCACCACCTGCAACCCCGCAGCGCCCTCCTGTGGCGCCAAACCCGCATGGGCGGCAGAGCCCAGGCAAACCTCACGCGCAGCACCGGCGCCGTCGCGCACCAGGGCGCTCAGGCCCTGCCCTGCTTCTTCCTTGAGGTCTGTCACGGTCCAACGGTCTGCCACGGGCGCCGCTGCCGCCAGCGCGCGCGAGGCGGGGTGCATCGACTGGCGGGCCAATGCCGCCGCCAGCGACAAGGCGTCTTGCGCAGTCCCTCCGTCGGCCACCTGCACGGCGCGCAGCGCCATGCCGTCGCGCGTGAGCGTGCCCGTCTTGTCAAACACCACGGTGTCCACCGCCGCCAGGGCCTCCAGGCCCTGCAGGTTGCGCACCAGCACGCCGTGGCGCGCCAGGGTGCCAGCGGCCGTGAGCATGGCCACGGGCGTGGCCAGCGACAGTGCGCAGGGGCAGGTGACAATGAGCACGGCCACAGCCACCATCAGCGCGTGCCCGGGGTCCGTGGGCCACCACCAGGCCGCCGCAGCCGCCGCCGCCAACAACACGGCCACCAGGAAAGGCCGTGCGATCCGGTCCACCAGCTGAGCCAGGCGGGGTTTTTGCAGCGACGCGCCTTCCATCAGCGCCACGATCTGGGCAAAGCGGGTCTGGGCACCCGTGCCTTCCACCAAAACCTCCACTGGCGACTGCAGGTTGTAGCTGCCCGCCGTGACGCTGCTGCCCACGGAGCGCGGCACGGGTGTGGATTCACCCGTGAGCAGCGCCTCGTCGGCCTGCGTGTGCCCGGCGGTAATGCGGCCGTCGGCCGGAAATGCCTCGCCCGGCAGCACGCGGATGGTGTCGCCCACCGCCAGGCGGCGCGTGGCCACGCGCACAAAGCTGCCGTCGGCGCCGCGCCGCTCCACGCTGTCGGGCAGGCGGTTCATCATGGCCTCCAGCGCGCCCGCCGTGCGGTCGCGCAGGCGCAGCTCCAGCCAGCGCCCGGTGAGCAGGAAGAAAACGAACATGGTCAGCGAGTCGTAATACACCTCCTTGCCGAAGATGCCCGCGGGGTCAAAGGTGCCCGCCGTGCTGACCACGAAAGTGATGGCCATGCCCAGCGCCACGGGCAGGTCCATGCTCACGCGGCGCTGGCGGATGTCGCGCAGCGCACTGGAAAAGAAGGGCCCGCACGCAAAGACCATCATGGGCAGCGTGATGACCCAGGAGGCCCAGCGCAGCAGCTGCTCCATCTCGCCCGTCAGGTCGCCCGGCTGCGCCACATAGGCGGGCCATGCGTACATCATCACCTGCATCATGCAAAAGCCCGCCACCAGCCAGCGCCACAGCGCACGGCGGCTTTCACGCAGGCGCTGCTCGCGCGCGAAGGCATCCATGGCGGGCATGGCGCGGTAGCCCGCCTGGCCCACGGCCGCCATCCATTGCGAAGGCAGCACCTGCCCCGGCTGCCACACCACGCGCGCGCGGCGCGTGGCCGCACTCACGTCGGCCTGCTGCACGCCGGGCACGGCGCGCAGGGTGTCTTCAATGGTGAGGGCGCAGGCGGCGCAGTGCATGCCTTCCAGCACGACGTGGGACTCCCAGGCGCACGCCGTGGGGTCGGCGGGCGGGCTGCCCGCCGGGGCGCTGGGCCGGCCAAATGCCGACCATTCCTGCGGGTCGTCCAGCAACAGCGTCTGCTGGGCGTCCGGCGGATGCACGGCGGGAGCCGCCGGCGCATCGGGTTGAAACATGGACATGGATCAAGCCTATCGCTACTGCGCTGCGGTCAATTTGACCTGAATCAAGTCGCGGAACATGATTCATCCTAAGCTTGTTCCATTACTTTGAGGAGTCTTGACATGTACAAACGCATTCTGATTGCCACAGATGGTTCGGCTTTGTCTGCCAAAGCCGTCAACCACGGCCTGGAACTGGCGGCCCTGAGCGGCGCCAGCGTGGTGGTCCTCAAGGTTGTGCCGCGCTACCCGCGCACCTACTTTGAAGGCGGCATGCCAGTGGACCTGAACGACGCCAAGCGCATCGAGAAGCAATGGGCCGACGCGGCCCAGGTCATGGTGGACGGCGTCAAGGCCCAGGGCGGCGCCCAGGGCGTGACCGTGAAGGCCGTGGTCGCCAAGTCCGACCTCGTCGCCGAGGCCGTGATCTCCGCCGCCAAGAAGCACAAGTGCGAGCTGATCGTGATGGCCTCGCACGGCCGCAAGGGCCTCAAGCGCCTGCTGCTGGGCAGCGAGACACAGCATGTGCTGACCCACTCGCACATCCCGGTGCTGGTACTGCGCTGACCTAAAAATATGGGTCAAATTGGCCTCCAGCGCTTATGCAGCAAGCGCTGGAAGCTATCAAATCAGTAGCTATCGGCCGTTAAGCAAACAAGCCCTTGTACTGCTCGCGCAGCAGGTTCTTCTGCACCTTGCCCATGGTGTTGCGCGGCAGTTCGGTGGTGATGAAGCAGCGCTTGGGGATCTTGAAGTTGGCCAGCTGGCCCTTGAGCTGGGCAATGATGGCCTCGCCGTCCAGCTTGGCGCCGGGCTTGCCGATGACCACCGCCACGCCCACCTCGCCAAAATCCGGGTGCGGCACGCCCACCAGGGCGCTCTCGGCCACGCCGGGCAGCTCGTTGATGTAGCCCTCGATCTCGGCCGGGTAGACGTTGTAGCCGCCGCTGATGATCAGGTCCTTGCTGCGGCCCACGATGCTCACGTAGTCGCGCTCGTCCACCTTGCCCACGTCGCCGGTCTTGAACCAGCCGTCCTGCGTGAATTCCTCCGCCGTCTTCTCGGGCATGCGCCAGTAGCCCTTGAACACGTTGGGGCCGCGCACCTGGATGTTGCCGATCTCGCCCACGGGCAGCGGCTGGTTGCCGTCGTCCACGACACGCAGGCCCACGCCGGGCAGCGCAAAGCCCACCGTGCTGCCGCGCCGTTCGCTCTGCCCCGCGTGGCGCGCGTCGGCGGCGTAGGGGTTGCTGGTGAGCATGATGGTCTCGCTCATGCCATAGCGCTCCAGAATGGTGTGGCCGGTGCGCTGCTGCCATTCGGCAAAGGTTTCAATGAGCAGCGGTGCCGACCCGGCGATGAACAAGCGCATGGTCTTTGCCGCCGCCCGGGTCAGCCCGGCCTCGGCCAGCATGCGCACGTACAGCGTGGGCACGCCCATGAACACGGTGGCGCGC
>DAIQRN010000214.1:0-5126 GCA_036786185.1 Acidovorax sp.
CTGGCCGTCGATGGCCCCCAGCCAGCTCAGCTCGGGTTGCTGGCCCTGCAGCGCGGCCAGGCGTGCCTGCCAGTCGACGCCGCCCTCGGGCTGCAGCGGCCATTGCGCGGCCGTGGCGCGCATGGCCGCCAGGCGCAGCTGCAGCTGAGTCAGCAGCGCATCGGCGGCCTGGTTGGCGGTCTGCTGCAGGCGCACCCTGGCGGCGGCTGCCACCTGGCGCTCGGCCTCGCTGGCAGCCCATTCGGCGGCCAGCAGCGCACCCACGACCACCAACGAGAACATGGCCCAGCCCAGCGCCGCGGCAAAGTGGCGCCACGGGTTCAGGCGCCGCCACCAGGGCTCGCGCGGCGGCGGCACGCCATCGGGGTCGGTGGGCTGGATTAAGCTGCGGCGCATGCGAGACAAGGTCTATCCGATCGAGGCATTGTGCGGCAGCCACGCCGCCAGGAGGCAATGGCCATGAACCCAGACACCGATACCCCGCTGCGCCTGCTGGTGGTCGATGACCAGCCCATCATCCGCCGCGGCCTGGCGCTGATGCTGGGCGCCGAGCCGGGCATCCGCGTGGTGGGCCAGGCCGCCGACGGCCAGGAGGCGCTGGACCTGGCCCTGGCACTGCACCCCGACGTGGTGCTGATGGACCTGCAGATGCCGCACATGGGCGGCGTGGCCGCCACGCGCCAGATCACCCAGGCGCTGGCGCAGACGCGGGTGGTGGTGCTGACCACCTTTGACGACGACGAGCGCGTGTTCGAGGCCGTGCTGGCCGGCGCCCAGGCCTATCTGCTCAAGGACGCGACCGAGGCCGAGCTGCTGGAGACCGTGCGCGCCGTGCACCGCGGCGAATCGCGCCTGTCGCCCACCGTGGCGCGCAAGGTGCTGAACCAGTTCCGCGCCCTGGCGCAGGCCGTGGCCGCGCCGCCCGGGCCGGCGCCGGACAAGCCCGCGCCACCAACCGCTGACCTGGCGCAGGAGCCGCTGACGGACAAGGAAGAGCGCGTCTTGACGCTGCTCGCCGAGGGCCTGCCCAACCGCGAGATTGCGGCGCAGATGTTCCTGGCCGAGGGCACCATCAAGAACTACGTCAGCCGCATCATGGAGAAGCTGCACGCGCGCAACCGCACCGAGCTGGCCGTGCTGGCGGCCGGTCGGCACGAGTGAGCCTTTATTTCTTGGCCTTCGCCTTGCCCTTCTCCGAGGCCATGCTGCTCTGCATCACATGGTCGTAGGCCGACTTGCTCAGGTTGAGCTTGCAGAACTCGTCGAGCTCGGGCTGTATGGTCTCCGTGCCCTCGATGTCCAGGATCGCGTCGCGCTTGCCCTTGGCGCCATGGCCGACGGCGTAGTAGATGAACTTGGGCCGCATCGTCTCATCGAGCGCCAGGTAGTCCTGGCAGCTGGTCTTGACGACGGGCTGGGCCGCCGCCGGGGCGGCTGCATGGGCCATGGACATGCCGGCGCCAAACACCAGGGCCAGGGCGGACAGGGTGGGAATGACTTTCATCGCGAACTCCTTGATGCATGAAAACAGCGGGGCCTGCACAGCGACCTAGCGCCCCCGCGACGCGCTAATTCCGTTTCCAAATCATTCGTGTCTAGGCGCGAAGCCGCAGGCAGTGCTGTAGCACGACAAGGCGAAGCAACAACGACACGGGTGATTTTGAAATGGAATAAATAGTCAAGCCTGGGCGCCGGCCAGGCCATGGCTTTGCACCTCGGTGCCGCCGGCCTCGGCCAGCAGTTGCTGCACGCGCGACACCTCGTCCTCGGTGCAATGCACGGACACCAGGAAGGCGTCGGCCTTCAGGGCCTCCTCGTAGCGCACCACCGAGTTCCTGGGTATGCCCAGGCCGGTGAGCGCGCCCACCAGGGCCGAGGCGCCGCCGGCCAGCACCGCGCCCTCGATGCCGCCAACCAGCATCGAGGCCAGCGGCCCCAGCACCACCAGCGACCCGACCACGGGAACGAAGAAAAAGCCCGAGCCCACCAGCAGCCCCGCCAGGCCGCCCCAGAAGGCGCCGTACCTGCCGAAGTACCAGGCGCGCTCGCCGACGTTGACAAAGCCGGCGGCCTGCTCCTCGCTGTGGTAGTTCTTGCCGATGATGGAGATGGCCGGCAGCGCGATGCCGGCAGCGGCCAGCTGGCGCACGGCGGCGTCGGCGCCCTCGTGCATGCCGAACAGCCCGAGCACGATCTGGTTGCCCAGGGCCTTGGTGTCAGTGTTGGATGAAGTCATGACGGTCTCCGGTCGCTGTGGATGCAATCACTGCATGAACCAGCCATGGCTCACCACCAGCGACTGGCCCGTGAGTGCATTGCTGGGGAAGGCGGCAAAGGTCAGGGCCACCTGGGCCACGTCGTCCACGGTGGTGAATTCGCCATCCACGGTGTCCTTGAGCATCACGGTCTTGACCACCGCGTCCTCGCTGATGCCCAGCTCCTGCGCCTGCTCGGGGATCTGTTTTTCAACCAGCGGCGTGCGCACAAAGCCCGGGCAGATCACGTTGCTGCGGATGTTGTGCGTCGCGCCCTCCTTGGCGATGACCTTGGCCAGGCCCTCCAGGCCATGCTTGGCGGCCACGTAGGGACTCTTGAGCTTGGAGGCCTCCTTGGAGTGCACCGAGCCCATGAACAAAATGCTGCCGCCACGGCCCGAGGCGATCATCTGCCGCACCGCCGCGCGCGAGGTGAGAAAGCCGCCGTCCAGATGCACGGCAATCAGCTTCTTCCAGTCGGCAAACTGGAAGTCCTCGATGGGCGCGACGATCTGGATGCCGGCGTTGCTCACCAGGATGTCCACCGCGCCCAGGGCGTTTTGCACCTGCGCGAAGCCGGCGTCCACCGCCGCCTCGTCGGTCACGTCCATGGCCACCGCCAGGGTCTTCACGCCGCGCAGCGCAATCGCCGCGGCCGTGGCCTGGGCCTCCTGCAGCTTCAGGTCGGCAATGACGATGTTGGCGCCGGCGTCGGCAAACACCTCGGCGATGCGCTTGCCTATGCCGCTGGCCGAGCCGGTGACCAGCGCCGTCTTGCCCTTGAGGCTGAGCGTGGTGCTGGCATGTACTGCTGTGTTGTTCATGGTGCTCTCCTGTATTTGTGAACGAAAACCTGCGCTAGCGCTTTCCTGACAAGCGCAAACAGCTATTGTTTTGATAGTCACCCAGGCGGGTGGGCAGGGTGCACGCCGTCCGCCAGCCTGGCCCAGGCCTGGGCGCGTACTTGGCTGATGTTCATGGCTTGCCCTCCTGGTGCAGCGGCGGCAGGGTGCGCGCGTCGCTGGCGTCGGGTTCGTGGTCGAAGACGCGAAATTCGCTGGGCCGGGCCGGCCCGCTGTGCGCCAGCAGCTGCAGCGAGGCGCCCATGTCGGCGCTGCCGGCCTGCCAGTGCTCGACCATGGACAGGCGCGAAAACTCATAGTCCTTGGTCTGCGTCTCGTACGTCTTGCGCCGGTGGATGACATGCACCAGCGTGATCGGCGCGTCCGTGGTGCCGGCCAGCAGCGCCTGCACCTCGGCGCTGGCGCGCTGCTCGGGCGGCAGATGCTCGGCAAGCGCGCGCAGGCGCTGGTGCAGCTGGTGGCGCTCGCGTACCTGGTCGCTGACCAGGCGCGTGCGGCTGGAAAAGCGGATGTCCTTCTGGCGCTCCTCGGTGTCGGCCAGCGTGTCGGGCAGCTTGCCGCGGGCGCGGAACAGGTCGATCTGGAACACCGTCACCGGCCGCTCGCTGCTGCCTTCCAGCTGGTTCATCACATAGGTCAGCGGGGTGTTGGAGACCAGGCCGCCGTCCCAGTACCAGCGCTGGCCTATGGGCACGGCGCCAAAGCCCGGCGGCAGCGCGCCGCTGGCCATCACATGCTCGGGGCCGATGCGCTCGCGCCGGTTATCGAAATAGGTGAAGTTGCCGCTTTGCACGTCCACCGCGCCCACCGAAAAGCGCATCGCGCCGCTGTTGAGGTAGCCAAAATCGACCAGCTCCAGCAGCGTCTCGCGCAGCGGCGTGGTGTCATACCAGCTGGCCGGCGGCTGCGGCCACCAGGCGATGAGCGGGCGCGGCGTGAAAAAGCCCGGCACGCCCAGGCTGGCGCCCCACAGGGCCATGGCATCGTCCCACCAGCTGCGCACGGACGAGAGCAGCTGCGCATCGGGGCGCACCGGCAGCATCAGGCTGACGCGCTCCCAAAAGGCATGCAGGCGCTGCACGCGCCGCCCGGGTGGGTTGCCGGCGATCAGCGCCGCGTTGATGGCGCCAATCGAGATGCCCGCCACCCAGTCCAGGTCTTGCGACCAGCGATCCAGCGCCTCAAACGCGCCGGCCTGGTAGGCGCCCAGCGCCCCGCCGCCCTGCAGCACCAGGGCGCTCAAAGGCGCCGGGCCGGTCTGTGTGCGACGGGGCATGTCAAGCACTCCCACGGCGTTTCAGATAGCCCAGTGGAAGTTGGCATCCAGGCCCTTGGGGCCCACATGCACCATGCGCTCCAGCCGGTTGCCCTTGTAGCTGGCGGTGACGCGGTAGTCGCCCTGGGGCAGCTGCACATAGGTCATGGGGCCGGCGTCCTTCAGGCGCAGCACCAACTGGCCGGCCTTGTCAAAGACCTTGAGCTGCACGCCGGCGACGAATTCGTTGTCCGACCGGTCCGAGAACGTCATGCGCAGCGGCCAGTGGTGCGCGTCCTGGTGCATGCGCGCCTGCTCGTCCTTGCCAATGCCGCCGTTCAGGTACAGCGTGCCCGGCACCAGTTCGAACAGCGTGACGTCTTCCTCCACGATCACCGGCTGGCCGGCCTTGGCCTGGCCGGATGTTGCCGGGGCCGCGGCCGGCCCGGCAGCCCAGCCGGGCAGGGCCATGGTGGCGCCCAGGGCCAGGGCCATGGCGCTGGCGGCGACGTGCCTGAGGGTGCGGCGGTATTGGGCGGTAGTCATGGTGCACTCCTTGTTCAAGCCCCCGAGGGGATGCCCGTGATCGGTCACCAGGCATGGAATGCACGATAGGCCCGGGGCGCGCCCGCGCACAGTGCCAAAGGTCACGCCGTGGCGGTGGCGCAGGTCACTTTCGGCGCCGGCACGCTGTGCGGCGGCTTTACTCCCTCTCCCTCTGGGAGAGGGTGGGGGTGAGGGCTCGCGGCCCAG
>DAIQRN010000215.1:0-5112 GCA_036786185.1 Acidovorax sp.
ATGCCGGCGTTGTTGATGAGGATGTCGATGCGACCCCAGGCATTGAGGGCATATGCCGCCATCTGCTCCATGTCGTCTGGCTGGGTGACATCGCCGAGATGCATAAGCGCTTCGCCTCCCCGGTTCTGGATCTCGGCCACGACAGCCCGCGCAGCAGCGCCGTGGCCGGCACCACCCAGGTCATTGACGACGACGCGAGCACCATGACGTGCCAGTTCCAGCGCATGTGTTCGGCCGAGCCCACCGCCCGCGCCTGTGACGATGGCGACGCGATCTTGAAGAAGCTTTTTATTCATGGCGTATGAGGTAGTTAGAAGTTGACGAGATCGGCGCCCTTGAGCGCCAGCATGGTTCGGGCCTCAGCGGGCGAGGCGACGTCGAGGGACAGCTCATCGAGAATGCGGCGGATCTTGCGTACCTGCTCGGCGCAGCTGGTCGCCAGCTGGCCCTTGCCCAGATACAGGCTGTCTTCCAGCCCCACGCGCACGTTGCCGCCCATGACCGCGGCCATGGTCAGCAGCGGAATCTGGTGGCGCCCGGCGCCCAGTACCGAGAAGCGGTGGCCGTCCCGCCCGAAGAGGCGATCGGCCGTGGTGCGCATCGCGACGAGGTTTTCGGGGTCTGCGCCCAGGCCGCCCAGGATGCCGAAGATGCACTGCAGGAAGATGGGGCCCTCGATCAAGCCTTCGTCGCGGAAATGGGCCAGCGTGTAGAGATGGCCCATGTCGTAGCACTCGAACTCGAACCGCGTCCCGCGCTCGCGGCCCAGCACCTGCAGGATGTGCTTGATGTCGGCGAAGGTGTTGCGAAAGATCAGGTCCTCCATGCCTTCCACGCAGGGCTGCTCCCAAGCGTGCTGCCACTGCGAGATCTTGCGCGCGACGGGGTGGATGGAGAAATTCATGGACCCCATGTTGAGCGAGCACATCTCGGGCGCCGCCTGCAGGGGGTAGGCCAGCCGCTCGGCCAGCGTCATGCGGGTGCTGCCGCCCGTGGTAATGTTGATGACGGCGTCGGTCGCGGCCTTGATGCGCGGAACGAAGCGGTCGAAGACCGCAGGGTCCGGAGTGGGCCGGCCGTCTGCGGGGTCGCGGGCGTGCAGGTGCAGGATGGCGGCACCGGCGTCGGCCGCCTCGATGGCCTGCGCGGCGATCTGCTCGGGCGTGATCGCCAGGTAGGGCGACATGGTGGGCGTGTGCACCGAGCCGGTGACCGCGCAGGAGATGATGACTTTGTCGGACATGCGGTAATTCCTTAGACGGCCAGCCACTGCGCGAGCAGGCCGGGGTCGGATTGCAGTTGGGCGGGCGTGCCCTCGAACACGATGCGGCCATGGCCCATCACGCACACGCGGTCGGACACCTTGAGCGCGATGGCAAGCTTCTGCTCCACCAGCACCACGGAAACCCCCTGGGTCCGCATGTCGCGGATGCACTCGCCGACCTGGGCGACGATCATGGGCGCCAGCCCTTCGGTCGGTTCATCGATGAGGATGACCCGTGGGTTGCCCAGGAGCGAGCGGCAGATGGTGCCGGCGCGGGTGTGCAGCCGCACCTGTTCCAGGAGCCTCTCCGTGGCCTCGCGCACTGCGGGCAAGCGGTCCACACGGCGCCAGAAGGCGGTCGGGTGCGGGTGCTGGCGCATCACGGCCAGGCGGACGTTCTCGAACACCGTGAGTTTGGGAAAGATGTTGGTGATCTGAAACGACCGCGCGAGCCCCAGCCGGTTCACGCGCTGTGGCGCCCAGCCGGTGATGTCGCGCCCCTGAAAGGCGACCGTTCCGGCCGTGGCGCCGAGGTTGCCCGAGATCAGATGGAACAGCGTCGATTTCCCGGCGCCGTTGGGGCCGATGAGGGCACGGCGCTCGCCGCCCGCCACGTCGAGGTCCACGCCCCGAATGATCTCCGTGTCGCCAAACGATTTGCGCAGCCCTCGGAGCTGGAGGATGGGTTCGCTCATGGATGTTCCTCCGTGGCTTTCAATTGGTGGTGTGCAAAAGCCAGCAAGCCGCCGCCCAGGGCCAGCAAGCCCAGCGGCCAGGCCCAGGTGGTGGCGCTGGCGATTTCCCACGTACCCGCCCACAGGGTGACGGGAGGCAGGGCGTCCGCTTGCGCCGCAAGGGCGCGGTATTCCTGCGAGCACAGGCGTTGCACCAGTTCGATCAGAAAGACGGCCCCAGTGGCCAGCAGCAAGGCCGAGATCAGCCAGGCGAGCAGCAAGGGCACTGCACGCGCCGCACCGAAGCGACGCACGCGGGCTGCGGCGGCATCCCACAGGCCGACCAGGCCGTGCGGCATGAACATCATGACCAGCACGAAAAGCACGCCTTGGTAGAGCAGCCATGCCTGGGTCTTGTCCGACACGGCATAGCCGAAGAAGCTCATGAGTGCGGCACCCAGTGCCGGCCCCAGGAACACGCCCACGCCGCCGATGTAGCTGTTGAGCACCACGCTGGCAGACACGCCGGGGTCGAAGACCACATAGTTGGCCGCTTCGTTGGCAAGCACCTGCAGACCGCCCGCCACCCCGGAAAACATGCCGGAGATGGCGAAGGCCGACACGCTGAGCAGGTGCACGTTGTAGCCCAGGAAACGCAGGCGGTGGCTGTTCTCGCGCAGCCCCAGTGTCAGGCGCCCTGCCGGTGTTCGCGTATGGAAATGCAGGAGCAAGAGGGAGATCAGCACCCAGACGAGCGTGAGGTAGTACACCTGGGTGGTGGACCCGAAGGTAAAGCCCCACGCCGGCATGCGCATAGCGGAGATGCCCGACTCACCGCCGAAGAGGCCCTTGAGCTGCGGGGCCAGCGAGTGCAGCAACTCCGCGATGGCCAGTGTGATCATGGCGAACGCCGTACCGCTGCGCTGGGTGGCAAACCACCCTGCCACCACGCCGAACGCCAGCCCCGCGCCGGCGCCGACCAGCGGCATCAGCGGCGTGGGCAGCAAGCCGGTGCCGCCCAGCGCGTTCATGGCATGGACGGTGGCAAAGGCACCCACGCCGAAGTAGGCTGCGTGCCCGAAGGAAAGCATGCCTGCGCGGCCCGCCAACAGGCTGTAGGCGCTGGCGAACAGGGCTGCGATCAGCATCTGCACGGCGGCATTGAGCAGCCCTGCCGACAGCAGGATCGGCAAGGCCGCGAGCAGGGCCAAGCCACCCACCAAAAGGGAGGTTGAGGTACGCATACGAACGGTCAGGTTTTGTCGCCCATCAAACCCTGCGGCCGCAGCAACAGGACGAGCAGCATCAGGGCAAAGGGCAGCGTGGAAGCCAGGCTGGACAGCTTGAGCGTGAGCAGCCCGCCCACCGCCTGGGCCCACTCTTTCGCGCCCACGAAGGACAGCAGGTCGGCAAGACTGCGGTCGATGCCCACCGCCAGGGAAGTGAGCAAGCCAATCAGCAAAGAGGCCAGCATGGCGCCGCCGAGCGAGCCGAGGCCGCCGACGACAACGACCACGAAGACCATCACGCCGATCTCGAGCGCCATGTTCGGGCTGGTGGTGTAGAACGCGCCGGCAATCGCGCCCGCCAGCCCGGCCAAGGCCGTCCCCACGCCGAAGACGCCCATGAACACGAACTGCACGTTGTGTCCCAGTGCCTCGACCATGCGCGGCCGGTAGATGGCAGAACGCACGATGATGCCCACGCGGGTGCGTGTGAGCAGCAGGTAGAGCAACGCAAACATCACCAGCGCCACGCCGCCCATCAACAGCCGGTACAAGGGGTATTGCTGGCCGCCCAGTGAGAAGGCCGGGCCGTCCAGCAGCGCGGGAACCTGGTAATTGACTGGGAAGTTGCCGAACAGCAGCTTGATCGTCTCGGCCACGATGAACGACAGCCCGAACGTGAGCAGCAGTTCGTGCGCATGGCCGTGGTGATGGACACGCCGCAAGAAGAAGCGCTCCACCACCGCACCAACCCCGCCGGCCAGCAAGGTGGCCACCACGACCGGCAGGCCGAAACCCAGCAGTCCTTGCAGCGTGTAGGCAAAGTACGCGCCGAGCATGTAGAACGACGCATGGGCGAAGTTGAGCACCCCCATCATTCCGAACACCAGCGTCAGCCCGGCCGACACCATGAACAGCAGCAGCCCGTAGATGACGCCGTTGAGCAGCGAGAACAGCAAGGTGTCCATGGTTCAGGACGGCCGTTGCATCTTGCAGCTGGGCTGCGCGGGCATGGCGGCTTCTTCGGCACTGAACACCTTCACCGGTTTGAAGCCCATGTCGGTGCCGTCCACCTTGAAGCGCGCATCCCTGGACACGGTGGAAACCACCAGCGGCATCAGGATCTGGTGATCTGCCGCGCGCATGCTGGCCTCCCCCATCGGGGTCTTGATGCGCACCGTCTCCATCGCACGGACGAAGGCGTTCACATTGAGCTTGCCGCCCTCGGGCTTGGTGCGCCGCAGGGCATCGGCCACCATGTCCATGCCGAACACGGTCTGCGGTTCGACGAACACGGGCGGGCGGCCCATCTTGGCGGAAAAGTCCGCCACAAAGCGCTCCCCGTCGGCCCCGCCAGCCTCCCCATTGAAGGCATGCACGATGAAGTGGCCCAGGGCGGTGTCACCGGCGTTGCTGATGTTGCCCGGCTGATCCAGGAACACGGTGCCGAACGCGGCCTTGAGGCCGGCACCCTTGGCCGCCTTCATCATCAGCAGCAGATCGTTGGACCAGTTGCCGGTGATCACCGTTTCGGCGCCCGAGCTGCTGATCTTGGCGATGTAAGGCGCGAAGTCCTGGATCTTGTTGGTGTCGTGCAGGGCCTTCTCCACCACCTGGTAGCCCCCCGCCGCCGCGTTGTCGACGATGGCGGCTTCCATGTCCTGACCCCAGGAATAGTTCTGGTTGATGGCGTAGACCTTCTTGCCCAGCGCGTTGGCCTCCTTCATGCCCTTCACCAGCACCTTGGTACGCACCTGCGCGTTGGGGGCTACCCGGAAGTGATGGAAGTTGCACTTTTCCCCCGTCAGTTCCAGGGCCTCGGCGCCAACGTTGATGTAGACGATCAAGAACTCCACTTTTCAGGGGCAACCTCAGGCGGCCGATCTGACGCTCTCGCGTGCCTGCTCTATGGAGGCAAAGACGCGTGGAACGTGTTCCAGGAAAAGTC
>DAIQRN010000216.1:0-5111 GCA_036786185.1 Acidovorax sp.
TGGTGCGCCGCGACCCCTTCGCCATGCTGCCGTTCTGCGGCTACAACATGAGCGATTACTTCCAGCACTGGCTCAACATGGAAGGAAAGATCACCGCCACCGGCAAGGCCACGCCCAAGATCTTCTGCGTGAACTGGTTCCGCAAGGACGAGGCGGGCAAGTTCGTGTGGCCCGGCTACGGCGACAACATGCGCGTGCTCAAGTGGATGATCGACCGCATCGAAGGCACGGTCGCCGGCACGGAAACCATGTTCGGCGTAGCTCCCCAGTACGCAGAGATCAACTGGACAGGCCTGGACTTCAGCGCCCAGCAGTTTGATGCCGTGACCAGCATCGACAAGGCCGCCTGGGCCGAGGAGTTCAAGCTGCACGACGCGCACTTTGCGCAACTGGCCTACCATCTGCCCCAGGCCCTGCTGGACACCAAGGCCGCGCTGGAAAAGCGCCTGGCGGGCTAAGCCGCGCTGGCCTGCCCCGTGACAACCGCCCCTTGCAGCAAGGGGCGGTTTTTTTGCGCCTTGCGCCCGCCGTGCCACCATGAAAAAAGCCGTGGCGAATGCACGCCACGGCTTGGAAGACTCTCCACCACCCCCTGGCCGCGCTGTGCGGCCGGGTGTGCCGGTGTCAGTAGTAAGGACGGATGTCGCGGACCGTGGCGATGCCCAGGGCATGCTGCAGTTCGGACATGACGCGCGGGTCCTGCATGGCGACATCCCAGGTGCGACGGTCTTCAGCGGCAAGACGGCGGCTTTCAGCCCAGCCCTTGGCGACGTCGCGCAGCACCACGCCTGCACGGCGGGCGGGGTTGGTCAGCAGCGCCAGGGCCGAAAAGGCCACCAGCCACAGCACCATCCAGGCGGCCAGCAGGTGGCCGTCGCTCCAGGTATCGATCATCTGGTTGGCCACCACCAGCAGTGCGGACACCACGGCAGCCAGCACCAGGGAGGCCGCGCCACGGGCGCTGTCCGGACGGACAGCAGCGCCCTTCAGGGCTGCAACGGCGTTTTCAACGCGGGCCACACCGGCGTGTTCGGTGGAATACTCAATGTGTGCAAAGCTGGTCATTTGGATGTCCCTTGTCTGACGCTTGTGGCGAAATTGCCGGGCGATGCAGCGATACTAGGGTTTACCCTGTATTTATTCAAGTTTATATTTTGAATCATTGATATTCATTTGAGTGATGATTGCGGCATGGCTCCCCTGAATTTCCGCTCCCTGGACCTCAATCTGCTGCGCGTTTTCGATGAGGTCATGGCCGAACGCAGTCTCACACGCGCGGCGCACAAGCTGTCGCTGACCCAGCCCGCCGTCAGCAATGCCATGCGGCGCCTGCGCGAGGCAGTGGGCGACGAGCTGCTGGTGCGCAGCGGGCAGGGGGTGGAACCCACGGCCCGGGCCATGGCGCTCTGGCCCCCGGTGCGCGAGGCGCTGGCGCAGTTGCAGGAGTCGCTGGCCCCGGGGCGCTTTGACCCGGCCACGGCCACATCGACCTTTGTGCTGGCCATGGCCGACGCGACGGCGGCCACGCTGGTGCCCGCGCTGGTGGAAATCCTGGAGCGCGAGGCACCCGGCGTTGCCATCCGCGTACTGCCGCTGACCACCCGCGACCCCCGGCAGCTGCTGGACGACGAGGCCGCCGACATGGCCGTGGGCTACTTTCCGGCCGTGCTGGCCGACCTCACGGCGCGCGCGCAGTCGGGCGACGCCGTGGCCTTTGAAAGCCGCCGCCTGTACGACGGCGAATACGTCTGTGTGATGCGCCAGGGTCACCCCCTGGCCCACGCCCCGCTGACGCTGGACGCCTACTGCGAGGCGCGCCACATGCTGGTGAGCTTCTCGGGCCGGGCCTTTGGTTTCATCGACGAAGCCCTGGCCTCGCTGGGGCGCGAGCGCAAGGTAGTGATCACCGTCAACCAGTTCTTCACGGCCGGGCGGGTGGTCTGCGGCTCCGATCTGCTGACCGTGCTGCCGCGCCATTTCGTGCCGGTCACGGGCATTGCCGATGCCCTGGTGCAGCGGGCGCTGCCGCTGAACGTGCCGCCCGTGCACGTGGACGCGCTGTGGCGGCGGCGCGGCCCGCAGCAGACGGCCATGACCTGGCTGCTGCAGGCGCTGGCGCGCTCAAGCCAGCGCACCTTTCCGGGCGCTTAGACTGGATAGGGCCTGTTCACACTATGAAGATTCAACTGCTGTCCGACCTGCACCTGGAAGCCCACCCCCACTTCGTGCCCGAGCCCGCTCCCGGTGCCGACGTGCTGGTGCTGGCGGGCGACGTGGGCTCGTACCAGGCGGGCTCCCAGCTCGCGGACGATGATTTCGGGCTGGGGCGCTTCTCGCCCCTGTCGCACCACACGGGCTGGCCCACGCCGGTGCTGTTTGTGCCCGGCAACCATGAATACGACAACCAGGACTTTGACGAGGCCCACGCCCGCCTGCGCCGCTGCTGCGAGCGCCTGGGCATCCAGTGGCTGGAGCGCGAAACCCTGCAATTGCAGGGTGTGCGCTTCGTGGGCACCACGCTCTGGAGCGACTTCGACGCCCTGGCCGACCACGATGGCATCACCGACCTCAGCCGCCGCCTGAAACTGCGCGACAAGGCCTTTCGCGCCGCCAACTTCTACCTGAGCAAGACCGGCGGCACACGCCACGGCGAGCCCTTTCTGGCCGAAGCCCTGCGCGAGGAGGCCCTGGCGAGCCAGGCCTGGCTGACTGCTGCGCTGGCCCAGCCTTTTGACGGCCCCACGGTGGTGGTCACGCATTTCGCCCCCAGCCTGAAAAGCGCCGACCCGCGCTATGGCCTGGTGCCCGGCACGGCCGGGTTCTGCAACGCGCTGGACGCACTGCTGCCCCAGGCCACGCTGTGGCTGCACGGCCATCTGCACGCGCCCAGCGACTACCAGGTGCAGGGCCTGCGCGCCGACGGCACGCCCTGGCAGTGCCGCGTGGTGGCCAACCCGCTGGGCTATGCCCGCAAGGGGGAGCAGGCTGCGTTCCAGCCACGGTTCTGCGTCACCGTATGATGGCCCCCGCGGAGCGCTTGTGCCCCGCGGCGCGCGGACGAAAAAGCATGACCCAGGTCAAGACAACAAAAATCAGCGCACGGTAGTCTGGACACATTCCTTTTTCGGAGAAAAACATGAACATCCTGCTGGCTGTCGATGGCAGCGCCTACACCAAAAAAATGCTGGCCTATCTGGCCAACCACGATGAGCTGCTGAGCGGCAATCACCAATACACCGCGCTCACCGTGCAGGCCCCGCTGCCCCCACGTGCCCGCGCCGCGCTGGGCAAGCAGGTGGTGGACAACTACCACGCGGAAGAAGCCGAGAAAATCCTGGCGCCGGTGTGCAAGTTCCTCGCGCGCCATGGCATCGACGCCAAGCGCAGCATGAAGGTGGGCCCGGCGGGTGAGACCATTGGCAAGCTGGCAGACGCCGGCAAGTTCGACCTGCTCATCATGGGCTCGCACGGTCACGGCGCACTGGCCACGCTGGTCATGGGCTCGGTCACGACCCATGTGCTGGCCAACAGCAAGGTGCCGGTGCTGCTGGTCCGCTGAGCAGCGGCCGCCATCGAAAAAGCCCGGCATGCCGGGCTTTTTTTTGGACGAGGGTCCGCGCTTCAGCGCGAGGCCAGCCCTTCAAAGCAGGTGCGCGCCACCAGGTCCACGATCTGGTCATCCGAGTACTGCCCACCTTCCTTGAGGAAACCCACCACCGGATCGCAGGCGCGGGCGTACAGGGTGTAGAGCACGACCTCGGGCGGCAGGCTGGGGCTGATGCTGCCTTGCGCTTGCGCTTGCCGAATCCAGCCGTCCACCTCGTTGCTCACGGCGAGCAGGGCGCCCTGGTAGCCCTGGTGGGCCATCAGCACGGATCGCAGCGTGGAGTTGGGGGTGGGCAGCAGCGCTGTCCCGTTGGCCAGCAGGCGCTGCAGCGACCAGCGCACCAGCGCCTGGAGCTTGTCCACCGGCGGCATCTCGGCGGGCAGCTCGGCCAGATAGGCCTTCACGCCCGCCAGCACCTGCACCATGGCGGCGCTGCACAGCTCTTCCTTGCTGCAGAAATGCTTGTACAGACTGGCTTTGGCGATGCCCACGGCGTTGGCCACGTCGTCCATGGTCATGGTGTCGAAGGCTTTTTCACCCAGCAGTTCGCAGGTGGAGCGCAGGATGGCATCCTCGCGCGCCTGGTGCATCTGCTCCTTGAAAGAGGGTTTGGGGGGCTGCGTTGACATGGTATTCATTGTATGCATTGCAGTAATAAAATGCATAACAGGGTTATTACTTAGCCTGATCGGTCACGTTTGACCCGTCAGACCACCAGTGACTGCGCAGCCGCCGTCTTCAGCGCACCCGACAGCACATCGAGCAGCTCCGACTCCAGGTTCCAGCAGTGCCAGTACAGCTGGATGGGCAGCGACCGGCCGGGCGCCACATCCACCAGGCTGCCATCGGCCAGGCCTGAGCGCACCATCAGCTCGGGCAGCACGCCCACGGCCCAGCCAGCCACCGCGGCGCGCATCTGCGCCTCGGAGCCCGGCACGAACAGGTGGTTGAGCGCCACGCGCTTCAAGCCAAACGCCCGGGCCACGAACTCGGCGGCCATGTCGTCCTTGCGGTTGAACGATAGAAACGACACATCGCGGAAGTTGTGCGGCGTCAGCCCCTGGGGCAGGTGCTGCCGCGCATAACTGGCCGAGGCCACGGCCACGTACGGCATGGCGCCCAGCGGCACCATCTTGCAGCCGCGCAAGGCCTGCTTGAGCGTGGTCACGCAGCCCAGCACCTGGCCCGAGCGCAGCCATTCCTGCGTGAAATCCTGGTCGTCCACGATGATTTCCAGCGGCAGGCGCTGGCGCACCAGGTCGTGCAGGGCGCCCATGGCCCAGGTGGCGATGCTGTCGGCGTTGATGGCGATGGAGATGCGCTCGTCCTCGCGCGCGCCGCCGGGGGCGCTGGGCGCCAGTTCCTGCAGGTCGCGCTCCAGGTCGGCGCGCAGCAGGCGCAGCTGCTTGGTGTGCTTGAGCAGCAACTGCCCGGCCGAGGTGGGCTTGAGCGGCCGACTGCGCACGATGAGCACCGATCCCACCTGCGCCTCCAGCGCGCGCAG
>DAIQRN010000217.1:0-543 GCA_036786185.1 Acidovorax sp.
CAATTCGCGGCGCAATTCCTGGTTCTGCTCATAGAGCCGAGAATAGGACTGAAAGCCCGCGACCATGCGCGACAGCCGGGTGACCGGCGCCATGGCCCAGTCGAAGCCGGGCACGAAACGGTCGATGACGGCCGCGCGCATCCGCTCGGCGCGCGGGCTGTCGATCTGCCAGAACAGGAAGATGCCCAGCAGCAGCAGCACCAACAGCGCAACCAGGATGCGCCGGTGCACATGCAGAACTTCGATGGTTCGCCGATCTACAACGACCATGCCCTGCTTTCGCAGTGGTGGAAGAAGCGCAGCGCCCAGGGCGGCGGCGCACCCGTGGCGCTGTACTACAACACCATCTCGCTGCACGATGGCAACCGCGTGCCGGGCATGAACTCGCGCAGCAGCCTCGACACCTACAAGCCGCGCCTGGCGCAACTGATGGCCGACTTCGACAAGTTCATCACAGAGCTGGAGAGCGCTGGCCGCCCGGTGGTGGTGGTGCTGGTGCCCGAGCACGGCGCCTCGCTGCGCGGCGACAAGATCCAGATCTCG
>DAIQRN010000217.1:553-770 GCA_036786185.1 Acidovorax sp.
CCGCGCATCACCCTGGTCCCGGCCGCCGTGAAGCTGGTTGGCATGAAGAAGGCCGCAGACGCGCCGCCCGCAGCACCGGTGGTGGTGAACCAGCCCATGAGCTACCTGGGCCTGTTCACGCTGCTGGGCGACCTGCTCATGGACAGCCCCTATGCCGCATCGGCCCGCCCCCTGGCCGAGCGCCTGGAGGCGCCCGAGACGACGCCTTTCGTCTCGG
>DAIQRN010000217.1:780-4760 GCA_036786185.1 Acidovorax sp.
AACACAATGGCGTCGGAGAACGCGGACGTGATCGTGATGCGCAATGCGTCCGGCAACTTCATGATGAAGTCGGGCAACGGAGAATGGATTCCGTATACCTACTGACGCCCTGGGGGACGCCCGCTGAGCGGCTCCATCTGGTGCAGGGATTGCGCTAGCGCGGTGCCGGAGCCCGCCGCTTCCCGCATAATCGGTTTGGCAGTCCGCCACGCGTCGGGCCTCCTTCCCGTCCACTTGCGGCGCCCCTCACGAACCCTGGCTCCTCCCGAATGAACCCACAAGCCCACTTGCTCTGGAAAGCACCCCGTTGGGCCCTCGCGGTGTTACTGGCAGTGCTGGGCATGCTGGGGCCGTTCTCGATCGACACCTACATCCCGGCCTTCTCGGGCATCGCGGCGGCGCTGGGCGCCACGCCGGTGGAGATGCAGCAGACGCTGTCGGCCTACCTGTTCGGTTTTGCGTTCATGAGCCTGTTTCACGGTGCTCTGGCCGACAGCTTCGGTCGCCGTCCCGTGATTCTTTGGGGCATTGCGGTGTTCACGCTGGCCTCGGCCGGCTGCGCGCTGTCGCAGACCATCGGGCAATTGGTGTTCTTTCGCGCGCTACAGGGCTTGTCCGCCGGCGCAGGCATCGTGGTCTCGCGCGCGGTGATCCGCGACATGTTCCCGCCCGCCCAGGCGCAGAAGGTGATGAGCCAGGTCACCATCTACTTCGGTGTGGCCCCGGCGATCGCGCCCATCATCGGCGGCTGGTTGTTCGTACACACCGGCTGGCACAGCATCTTCTGGTTCCTGGCCCTGGTGGGCGTGGTGCTGTGGACCACCAACTACCGCCTGCTGCCCGAAACGCTGCACGTGGAGCACCGCCAGCCGTTCAACATGCGCCACCTGATGCGCGGCTACGCGCAGTTAGGCTCCAGCCCACGCTTTGTGCTGCTGGCCCTAGCCAGCGGCGTGCCCTTCAACGGCATGTTTCTTTACGTGCTGGCCGCGCCCGCCTTCCTGGGCGAACACCTGGCACTGGCACCCACGCAGTTTTTCTGGTTCTTCGTGCTGACCATCTCCGGCATCATGGGAGGCGCCTGGCTCAGCGGTCGAATGGCGGGCAAGATCGCACCCAAGCGCCAGATCCGGCATGGGTTCGTGATCATGTGTGCGGTGGCCGTGCTCAATCTCGCGGCCAACCTGGTGTTTCCGGTGCATGCGGCCTGGTCGCTGGCTCCCATCGGCATCTTTGCGTTTGGCTGGGCGCTCATGGTGCCCGTGGTAACCCTGCTGGTCCTGGATCTGTACCCTGAGCGGCGCGGCATGGCGTCGTCCATGCAGGCTTTTGTGGGCTCCACAGCCAATGGCGTGGTGGCAGGCGTGGTGGTGCCGCTGGTCATGCACTCCACCGTGCTGTTGGCGCTGGCCTCGCTGCTGATGATGTGCGTGGGTCTTGTGGCCTGGGTGTACCTGCACCATCGATGGCCCGATATCGGGCGCATACCGGCGCCGGACTGACCTCAGTCCCGGCGCGCCAAGCAGGGGCGCCTACCCGCCCGAGAGGCTGGCATCCTTGCCCAGATGCCGCCGGTCTATGTTCTTGTCCTGGTAGTAGCGAACCTTCTCGGCATACATGGCTTGGTCGGCGCGGTGAATGGCGGCCTCCACCGCCTCGCCCGAGCGGCATGCCGCCACCCCGATGGCCAGGCTGATCGGCTGACCAGGATAGAACTGATTATTCAACTCCAACATGGACAGGATGCGTTCCTGCAGCGCATGCGCGCTGCGTTCGTCCATGCCGGGCATCAGCACGGTGAACTCGTCACCACCAATGCGGGCGGCGCAAGCGGGTGCATCCACCGCCTTGGCCAGCACCTCGCCCACCCTCCGCAGCATGGCATCGCCCATGGCATGTCCTTGCTCATCGTTCACCAGCTTGAGCCCGTTGAGGTCGATCGCGATGATGGACAGAGGCCACGGCCCCTTGCGCGTGATGCGGTTGAGCTCTTCGGCGTAGTAAGCCCGGTTGCGCAACTGGGTCAGCACGTCGTGCTTGCCCAGGTATTCGAGGTAAGCCTCGGCCTTCTTGCGGGCGGTAATGTCCACCAGCGACAGGAGCACCAGCCCCCAATCGGCCAGATGGTCCGCCAACACCGAAAACTGCATGTGGATGTGCACGGCATCGCCCGACAGTGCGTAGTTCACCACCTCGCGCTGCTGGAAGATCTTGCCCTCCCACAGGTCCAGCAATTGCTCGGCAAAGGACTCATGCATTTCATCACGGAAAACACGGCTGATGTTGTTGAGCAGCATCTCCTTGCTGCTGGCACCAAACATGCGCAATGTCTGCTGGTTCACGTCGATGACGCGGATTTCCTGCATGCAGCGTGTGACGAACTCGGGGTGCACGGTGATGAAAGTCTTGAAGTCATCAATGCCCTGGGCCCGCACGCCGTCGAGCAGCCTCTTGACCGTACTGAAATCCTCCACCCACAGCGACACCGGCGAATGCTCGAACAAGTCCCGCGCGTACTGTTCGCTGCGTTGCAGGCGGCGCGCACCTGCAAGCAGGTCGGTGTTGTCTTCCAGCGAGACCAGCACGCGGCTCCAGTCGTGTTCGTGGCCCGGCAGGATGCGGGCGCGGATTTTCACGTCCAGCCGACGGCCATCGAGCGCGTAGTTGACGGTTTGGTTGGAAAACTCCATTTGCCCCGCCCACAGCTGGGCCAGTTCGTGGACCACCGCGTCATGCATGTCGTCACGGAACACCTTGTCCAGACTGGCCTCCAGTGCTTGCTGGTTGGGCGCGGCAAACAGGTCCAGCGTGCGCTGGTTGACCTTGAGGAGCTTGAGCGACGCGCTGCACTGGCGCACGCGGGCAGGATCGGCAGCCAGATGCACGCGGATATCGGTGACGCCATCCGCACGCCAGTCGTCGAACAGCTGCTTGAGCGCACTGTAGTCTTCAAGCCAAAGCGACACAGGCGCCAAATCGAACATGTGCTCAAAATCAGCGCCCGAAGAGAGAGAAGAGTCCACAGCAAATTCCTCCGGGGGCAATTATTGACGACTCGGCCTCCAAATCCTGCCGGGCAGCCTGCGCTCCCAGCAAAAAGGGCTGGCACCTTGCGGCGCCAGCCCTTGGAGGACTTGGGGGATCAGGCCTCAGCCCCGCCCATCAACGGGCAGGACGGGCCGGGCGCTTGCGTGCATCGTGGGGCACGAAAGGCTTGCCGCCACCAGCGCCTGCAGGCTTGGAGAACGCGGGCTTGCGGGGCGCGAAGTCGCCACGCGGTGCGCCTGCATCTGGGCGCGGTGCGAAACGGCCTTGACCGCCATCACCAAAGCCCGACTTGCGGCCAAAACCATCGGCGTCGCGGCGGGGAGCACCGCCACCAAAGCCACGATCGTCACGACCCGCGAAGCCGCCGCCATCACGGCCGCCACGGTTGTCGCTGCCACGGCCCGCAAAACCACCGCCAAAGCCACCACCGAAACCGCCACGGTCGTTGCCACCGCGTGCAGGGCCATTGAAACGGCCGCGCGACGGGTTGTCACGGTTGTCGTAAGAACGGCCCGGGGCGCCGCGGCCACCAAAATCACCACCGCGTGGCGCCTGGGGAGCGCGCTGCGTGGGCTCCATGCCCGGAATCACTTCGGCCTTGAACTGCTGGCGGCTGTACGACTCAATGTCGTAGATCTTGCGGCGGTCGCGGAACTCGGCAAAGGTGACGGCCAGGCCGTCGCGGCCCGCACGGCCGGTGCGGCCAATGCGGTGGGTGTAGTCCTCGGCCTTCATGGGCAGGCCGAAGTTGAACACGTGGGTGATGGTGGGCACGTCGATGCCGCGCGCTGCCACGTCGGTAGCCACCAGGATCTGCACCTGGCCGTTGCGCAATGCCATCAGGCGGCGGTTGCGCAGGCCCTGGCTCAGGGCACCGTGCAGCGCCACGGCACTGAAGCCTTCCTGCTGCAGGTCGTTGGCCAGACCATCGC
>DAIQRN010000217.1:4818-5109 GCA_036786185.1 Acidovorax sp.
GCTGGGCATTGTCGGCCCAGTACAGCATCTGCTTGATGTTGCTGTGCTTTTCCTGGGGGGAGTCGATGGTCACCTTCTGCACGGATGAGCCGCCATCGTGCATCACGCGCATGGCGAGTTGCTGGATACGCGGTGCGAAGGTGGCGCTGAACATCATGGTCTGCTTGCGCTGGCTGGTCAGCTGGTTCAGTTCGGCCAGATCGTCCGAAAAACCCAGATCCAGCATGCGATCGGCCTCGTCCACCACCAGGAACTGCACCTTGTCGAGCTTGATCTGCATCGAGCGCTGCA
>DAIQRN010000218.1:0-5079 GCA_036786185.1 Acidovorax sp.
TAGGTGTTGCTGGAGAACTGGATGGCGCGGTGCATGTCCACCCCGCCCAGGCCGCCCTCGTGGCTGCGGAAGGTGTGGCCGCCAAAGGTGTAGGAGCCCGGGTCGTTGACGACCAGGCTGGCCGGGCGCTTGTTCAGCTGCAGCGCCGCCAGCGCCATGAAGGGCTTGTAGGTGGAGCCCGGCGGGTAGGTGCCGCGCAGCGCGCGGTTCAGCAAGGGCTTGTCGATGGACTCGTTGAGCGCCTGCCAGTTTTCCACGTCGATGCCCTCGACGAAGAGGTTGGGGTCGAACGTGGGCATGCTGACCAGGGCCAGGATTTCGCCATTGCGCGGATCGATCGCCACCAGCGCGCCCCGGCGGTTGCCGTACAGGTCCTCGACGAGCTTTTGCAGCTTGATGTCGATGGACAGCATCACGCTGTCGCCGGGCGTGGCCGGGTGGCTGGCCAGCTTGCGCACCGCGCGCCCGCCAGCCGATGTCTCCATCTGCTCCACGCCGGTGAGCCCGTGCAGGGCCGACTCAAAGCTTTGCTCCACGCCCAGCTTGCCGATGTACTCGGTGCCCCGGTAGTTGGCTTCGTCGTCCGAGTCCTGAATGCGCGCCTTCTCGCTCTGGTTAATGCGGCCGATGTAGCCGATGGCGTGCGCCCCCACGTCGCCCAGCGGGTAGTTGCGAAACAGCCGGGCCTTGATGTCCACGCCCGGAAAGCGGTAGCGCTGCGCGGTAAAGCGCGCCACCTCCTGGTCGGTCAGGCGGGTGCGGATGGGCAGGGACTCGAAGTTGCGCGACTCCTCCATGAGCCGCTTGAAGCGCCGCCGGTCGCGCTGCTGGATGTCCACGATCTGGGCCAGCGCGTCGATGGTTTCGTCGAGCTCGCCCACGCGCGAGGGCGTGATCTCGAGCGTGTAGGCCGCATAGTTGGTGGCCAGCACCACGCCGTTGCGGTCCAGGATGAGCCCCCGGTTGGGCACGATGGGCACCACCGCCGTGCGGTTGCTCTCGGCCTGGGCGGCCAGATCGTCATGGCGGATCACCTGCAAAAACACCAGCCGCGCCACGACCAGCCCGAAGGCGAACAGCACCAGCGCCGCAATGACCAGGGCACGCAGGCGAAAACGCGATGCGTCGGCTTCGCTGTTGCGCAACTCGGTCATGGCACGGGCGTGGGGTTTCGGGGACTACAAGGCTTACAGAGGCCGATTCTGGTCGGCATCCGGCGGGCGGCGCTGAGGCGCCAGCAGCACCCAACTGGCCAGCGGCCACATCAGCGTCTCCAGCAGCGGCGCCAGAAAGCTCCAAAGCCCCGGGAAAATGCCGCCCGCGGCCATGCGCAGCAGCACCTCAACCGCATGGGCCAGCGCGAACAGCGGCAGCACCTGCAGCGCCTGCGAAGGCACGCTGAGCCACATCAGTCGTCGGTGGATGGCGATGGCGCCAAACGACAGCACGGTGTAGGACAGCGCATGCTGCCCGAGCAGCGCCGACTGCCCCACGTCCATGCACAGGCCCAGCACAAAAGCCGTGCCCATGCCAATGCGCTGGGGCTGGTGCACGCCCCAGAAGACCAGCAGCAGCATGAGCAGGTCGGGCATCCAGACGACACGGCCCAGCGGCAGCAGGTTGGCGGCCACGCCCACCGCCAGGCTGGCGGCGATGAACGCCGGGTTGACCGGCAACAACAGCGGCTCGCCGCGCGGCATGATCATTTGTGCGCTCCTTTTTTGGCGGGTGCGTTTGGCGCGGGCTCGGGCCGGGGCAGCGCGTCATCGGCCAGCGGCTTGAGCACCATCACGTGGCGCGCGCCCTGCACCTGGGCCAGGGGCATGCAGTAGATGCGCGCAAAGGCCGAGTCGGCGCGGCGCTCCACACGCACCACCTTGGCCACCGGCAGGCCGGGCGGGTACAGGCCATCCACACCGCTGGTGGTGAGCAGGTCGTCCTCGCGCACGTCGGCGTTGGCGGGCATGAAACGCAGCTCCATGCCGCCGTCGCCATGGCCCGCCACGGGGTCGCCATAGGCCACGCCGCGCGCACCGGTGCGCACATTCAGCACGGGGATGGCCTGGTCGCGGTCCACCAGCAGCGTGACCTCGCTCACCATCGGAAACACCCGCGTGACCTGGCCCAGCACGCCCGCCTCGTCCATGACGGGCGAGCCCAGCGCCACGCCGCCCAGCTGGCCCCTGTCCAGCACCACGCGGCGCGTATAGGGGTCGGCCGTGTCGTAGATCACTTCGGCGGCCTGCGCCGGGGTGGCCAGCCGCTCACGCAGCGTCAGCAGCTGCCGCAGCCGCTCGTTCTCCAGCGCCAGCTGGTCAGCCTGCGTGGCGCGCTGGCCCATGGTGGCCATCTTCTTGCGCGTTTCATCCAGCTCCAGCTGGGTCGCGCTCAGCGACTGGAAATAGCCCGTGCCGTGGCTGGCCAGCTCCACCGGCTGGAGCATGAGCCACTGCACGGGGTACAACACCGTGCCCACGGCCTGGCGCAGGGGGCCGGTGATCTGAAAGCGCGCGTCCGCCACCATGAGGAACAGCGCCAGCGCGCTGTACACGGCCAAACGCGACACGGCCGAAGGGCCCTGCTTGAAAAGAGAGGGAGCGCTGCGCTCCAGAGTGCCCAGGGGCATTTCAGTGGTCCATGGCGCTGCGCGCGACCCGCCGTGTCAAGCGGGTGCCACCCCCGACGGCGGCACCGAAGCGCGACGCGGCTCAGGGGCGCGGGACATCAATCGCTCGTGAAGATGCTGCCCAGGCGGTCCATGCGCTCCAGCGCAATGCCGCAGCCGCGCACCACGCAGGTCAGCGGGTCTTCGGCCACCAGGACGGGCAGGCCGGTTTCTTCGGCCAGCAAGCGGTCGAGGTCGCGCAAGAGTGCGCCGCCGCCGGTCAGCATCATGCCGCGGTCGGCAATATCGGCGCCGAGTTCGGGCGGGGTCTGCTCCAGCGCGTTCTTGACGGCGGAGACGATCTGGTTGAGCGGGTCGGTCAGGGCTTCCAGCACTTCGTTCGAAGAGATGGTGAAGCTGCGCGGCACGCCCTCGCTGAGGTTGCGGCCCTTGACTTCCATCTCGCGCACTTCGGAGCCGGGGAAGGCCGAGCCGATGTTCTTCTTGATGGCTTCGGCCGTGGGCTCGCCGATCAGCATGCCGTAGTTGCGGCGGATGTAGCTGATGATGGCTTCGTCGAACTTGTCGCCACCGACACGGACCGAGCCCTTGTAGACCATGCCGCCCAGCGAGATCACGCCCACCTCGGTAGTGCCGCCACCGATGTCCACCACCATGGAGCCCGAGGCTTCCGACACGGGCAGGCCGGCACCGATACCGGCGGCCATGGGTTCTTCGATCAGGTAAACGGCTGTGGCGCCCGCGGCTTCGGCGGCGTCCTTGATGGCGCGGCGCTCGACCTGGGTGGAGCCGCAGGGCACGCAGATGATGATGCGCGGGCTGGGCGTGAACAGCGTGCGCGGGTGCACCATCTTGATGAACTGCTTGATCATCTGCTCGGTGATCACGAAATCGGCAATCACGCCGTCTTTCATGGGCCGGATGGCTTCGATATTGCCCGGCACCTTGCCCAGCATGGCCTTGGCCTCACGACCGACGGCCTGAATCACTTTCTTGCCATGGGGACCACCCTCGTGGCGAATGGCAACAACGGAGGGCTCATCAAGCACAATGCCTTTGTCGCGGGCGAAAATGAGGGTATTGGCTGTGCCAAGGTCAATGGCGAGGTCGGTGGAGAAATACCGGCGGAAAGCTCCGAACATTCAAAAATCCTCTCAGGCACGGCATGCACTTCGGCCTGCCGTCGCCGGGTGTGTCAGGGAGTGGGTGGGGGTCAGATATCGCTTTTTTCGCACAATGACCGGCAGTCAAGAGGGTATTGCGGCAAAGCCGGGATAATACCCCATCCCCTGTGAATAACTCTCTTCGGTTTGACCCGGATCACAGGTTTACATCTGGTTTCCCACGAGTTTTCCTTTATGGCACTGACACCCCAGGACATCGGTCGCATCGCCAATCTGGCACGGCTGGAACTGAACCCCTCCGAAAGTGAGCGCATGCTGACTCAGCTGAACGGCTTCTTTGACATCGTGGAAAAGATGCGGGCTGTGGACACATCGGGGCTCACGCCCCTGGCGCACCCCGTCGCCACCATCCAGGACGTGGCGCTGCGGCTGCGCGAGGACGTGGCCAGCGAGCCCAACCAGCGCGAAGCCAACCAAAAGAGTGCACCCGCGGTCGAACGCGGCCTGTTCCTCGTTCCCAAAGTGATCGAGTGAGACCTGAATGACCACTTCCCCCACCAAAGCCCTGCACGACCTGGGCGTTTCCGAACTGGCCGCAGGCCTGCGTGCCAAGCAATTCTCTGCCGCCGAAGCCGCCCAGCATTTCCTGGCCCGCGCCAAGGTGCACCAGCACCTGGGCGCATTTGTGGCCATGAACGAAGACGCCACACTGGCGCAAGCGCAAGCCGCTGATGCCCGCATTGCCGCTGGCACGGCGGGCGCGCTGGAAGGCGTGCCGATTGCGCACAAGGACATCTTCGTCACGCGCGACTTCCCCAGCACCGCTGGCTCCAGAATGTTGGCGGGTTACCAGTCACCGTTTGACGCCACCGTGGTCACCCGGCTGGCCAAAGCCGGCGCCCTCACGCTGGGCAAGCTCAACTGCGACGAGTTCGCGATGGGCTCGGCCAACGAAAATTCGGCCGTTGCCCCGGTGGGCTTCGAGGCCCCCGCGCCGGTCCGCAATCCCTGGGACACCAGCCGCATCCCCGGCGGCTCGTCGGGCGGCAGCGCCGTCGCCGTGGCTGCGCGCCTGGCCCCGGCGGTGACGGGCACCGACACCGGCGGCTCGATCCGCCAGCCCGCATCGTTTTGCGGCATCACCGGCATCAAGCCCACCTACGGCCGCGCCAGCCGCTACGGCATGATCGCCTTCGCCTCCAGCCTCGACCAGGCCGGCCCCATGGCCCGCAGCGCCGAAGACTGCGCCCTGCTACTGTCCGCGATGTGTGGCCCCGACCTGGACCGCGATTCCACGTCGCTCGATGTGCCCGCCGAAGACTACAGCCG
>DAIQRN010000219.1:0-5079 GCA_036786185.1 Acidovorax sp.
TGCCAGCGCACCGCCTCTTGCCTGCTGCCCACCACCACCATGGCCTTGGCGTGGCCGTCCAGCAGGGGCTGCACGTTCTCGCGGAAGTGCTCAACCACCACCGCCACCTTCTGGCTGATGTTGTACGGGTGCAGGCGCACCCAGCGCATCAGGCCCTTCATGGCTTCACTGCGCTCGACCTGCTTTTCGTCCCACTCCTTGCCCTCGTTGGCCAGCTTGAAGGCCAATTTATAGGGCGTGTAATTCTTCAGCACATCGAGGATGAAGCCCTCCTCGATGGCCTGGCGCATGCTGTAGACGTGAAACGGCGCGGGCAGATTGTCTGGCCCGGCCGGCAGGTCGGGCTGCGGGCGGCGGCCAAACAGCTCCAGCGTCTTGGCTTTTGGCGTGGCGGTGAAAGCCACGTAAGTGATGCCCTTGTCGTTGGCCCGAGCCGCCATCTGCACGGCCAGCAGGTCTTCAGTGCCCACCTCGCCACCGTCTGCCAGGTCTTTGAGCTCTTCAGCGCTCAGCAACTGCTTGAGTTTTGAGGCAGCCTCACCGGTCTGGCTGCTGTGCGCCTCATCAGCGATCACAGCAAAGCGCTTGCTTTGCGTAGCTGCCAGCTCCTGCACGGCTTTCAAGGCGAAAGGGAAGGTCTGAATGGTGCAGACCACGATCTTCTTGCCACCGCCCAGCGCTTCAGCCAGCTCGCTGCTTTTGCTGCCGCCTTCGCCGGTAATCGTGGCCACCACGCCCTTAGTGCGCTCAAAGTCGAAGATGGCCTCTTGCAGTTGGGCATCCAGCACGTTGCGGTCACTCACCACCAGAACGCTGTCGAACAGCTTGTGGTTGTTTGCATCGTGCAGGTCGGCCAAGAAGTGCGCCGTCCAGGCAATCGAATTGGTCTTGCCGCTACCCGCGCTGTGCTGAATCAGGTACTTGTGCCCAGCCCCTTCAGCCAGCACGGCCGCCTGCAGCTTGCGCGTGGCGTCGAGCTGGTGGTAGCGCGGGAAGATGAAGCCCTTCACCTTCTTCTTGCTATCGCGCTGGGTGACGAGGTAGCGGCCAATAATCTCCAGCCAGCTATCCCGCTGCCACACCTGCTCCCACAGGTAGGCTGTGCGGTGGCCGTTTGGGTTTGCGGGGTTGCCCGCGCCGCCGTGGTCACCCTGGTTGAAGGGCAGAAAGCGCGTGGCGGGGCCTTGCAGTCGGGTGGCCATCATCACCGTGCGGTTGCTCACAGCAAAGTGCACCAGAGCACCGCGGGGGAAGTCCAGCAGCGGTTCTGCAAATGATTTGCCCTTGGGTTTGGGGATGCGGTCAAAGCGGTACTGGTCCACTGCAGCGTTCATGTCCTGCGTGAAGTCGGTTTTGAGCTCCGCCGTGGCGACCGGGATGCCGTTCAAGAACAGCACCAAATCAATCACGTCGTCATGACCTGTACGGCACTGGCGCACCACACGCAAGCGGTTCGCTGCGTAGCGGGCTTGGAGGTCAGGATTCATCGCCAGCGCGGGCTTGAACTGGGCCAGCTTCAGTGGGCTCTTGAGCCCCAGCAGGTCGATGCCCACGCGCAGCACCTCCAGCGTGCCCCGGTCGTCCAGCGCCTTGCGCAGGCGGTCCAGCAGCATGGCCTCAGCAGCAGCGCCATGGTTCTTGGAGAGAGCCTCCCAGGCGTCTGGCTGCGTGGCCTGCACCCAGGCCAGCAGGTCGGCGGGGTACAGGGCGCGGGGGGTGTCGTAACCGCGGGCGTCGCCCTCGGTGCCGGGTGCGCCGTAGAGCCAGCCATGGTCTGCCAGATGGTTGCAGATGTCGGTCTCGAACGCGATTTCGTTGTGCAGGGCCATGGCAATTTTGAATAAAAATGGGCTCTAGCGCTTGCCAGACAAGCGCAAGCAGCTATGAAATTGATAGTTACACGCCGTGCAAAGGCTCACACCAACCCCCATTCGGGGTGCTGGGCCCGCAGCCAGCGCAGCGTGTGGCCCAGCAGCTTGGCCATGGCGGGCGGGTCAGGCGGCTGCGCCTGCAGGCGGCCAATGGCCTGCAAGTTGCTCAAGCTCATGGTCGTCTCCCTTGATCCACAGTTTGGGTTTGCGCAGCACGTCGCGCACAAAGGCATCGCCCGCCCGGGCCTTGTCGGCCAGCTCCTGCGGTGCCCAGACCACCGGGTTCACCTCGCGCCCCAGCTGCTCGTGCAGCGGGTACAGCGCCTGCACCACGGCGACAAAATCGACGCTGCCCACCAGCAGCACATCCACATCGCTGTGCTGGGTGTCGGTGCCGCTGGCCAGCGAGCCATACACAAACGCCAGCGCAATCTGCGCCGCCAGCGGCTTCAGCGCCGTGCGCAGCGCGGGCACCACGCCATGCGTCTTGCGGAACATGGCAGAGAGCTCAGGGAACAGCGGGTGCTGCACATTGGCGCTGTAGCGCGCCTGGTTGCCCTGGTCGCTGCGTAGCAACAGCCCCGCCTGGGCCAGCTTGCCCAGCTCGCGCCCCAGCGTGCCCGCATGGCTGCCCGTGAGCCGCGCCAGCTCGCGCAGGTGCAGGCTGTGCCCCGGCTGCAGCAGCAGCGCCGCCAGCACCTGCTGGCGCTGGGCGGGGAACAGCAGGTTCATGGCGTCCTGTATGTTGCTCATAAGGCGACGATTGTTGCCTTTAAGGCTTCATGGGGCAAGGGGACAAGGTGGATTTGAAGCGAAATCAGCCACCAGCGCATGCTGTATAAGCGCTGGCAGCTATTGAATCAGGAGCATTGGCGCCGCCCGCCAACCCGCGCACGTCGATCTGGCCGGTGACGGCGGCGGAGATCAGGGCGGTGCGGCGTTCTTGCAGGAGGGTGATGGCGGTGCGGGCTTCAGTCACCAGCGCATCGATCTTGGAGGTTGCCTGATCAAGGCACTCGATGACACGCTGTTGTTCTTCGATGGCTGGAACCGGCAGAAATATGTTTGCGTATTTTTCCGCACTCACATTTTGTATGGTGGATTGAATCTGACTACCAAGCACATAGCTCCAGTACGAATTGGTTCGACAGAAATAATTCAGCCATTGCGGAGCACACAGTCTTTGGCTAAGGCGCACGCGAATCAAGTAACCCGCAAAGCATGCCTCACCCCAATGGCGTTGATACATAAAGCTCTTGCCTACTGTGCCACCACTGCGAGCCAATAAAACATCCCCTTCTCTCAGCAAAAATGGCTCTGCGATTTCTCGGGGAAGTGATCTGAATGTTTCTTCGCGTAAGGAGCCACCTTCGGTTACGTCTGTAATTCTGACGAACCGTGGAAGAGATGGATCGTCTAGCTCCGCTGCCTCATTAGCTCCATATTTCAAGGGTTCGTCGGACAGTTGCTTGAGACGTTTGACCTCCCAATGCTCCGGTACCTCCCCCAGCCACTCCACGCCCGAGTCCTTCATCGGCACGTTCGGGTCCAGCCCCTTGGTCACGGCGTGTGAGATGACGGCCTGGCGCTTTTCCTGCAGCAGGGCGATCAGCTTTTCCTGCTCGGCCACCAGCGCGTCGATCTTGGCGGTTTCGCGGTCGAGGAAGGTGGCGATGGCTGACTGTTCTTCAAACGAGGGGACAGGAAACCAGAAGTCATTGAACTGCTCGGTTGGAAGACGCCAGCGTCCAAGCTGTGAGCTTCCTTGTCCAAACGGATAGAACACCTTGTTCAGATACCCGTTCTGAAACAGGTAGAGGAAAAACTTGGCGTGGCAGCGGACAGGATTGCGAAGCGAAAACACACGGTAGTCAGGACTGGTCACACCCTGAACAGGTGAGATGTCAACATAACCCGTCAGCAGGTCCATGTGGTTCATTGCGAAGTCACCGACCTCTACGAGCTGGTACTTCGAGTAGTCCATCGACAACTGACCATCATTGCTTTCGGTGTCCTTGATTCGAATCCCTCTCTGGGTGATCGAAAGCACATCGAAACCCAGTTCGCCGACGATCCGCTTCTTGATCTCACAAAGCCATCGCACACGAACCACTTCCCAGTGATCTGGCACCTCCCCCAGCCACTCCACCCCACTGTCCTTGTACTCCGGGTATCGCGGAAAGCTCATGCCGACAGCCCCTTGATCATGTCCAGAATACGGTCGGTGGTCTGCTTCAGTTCCGCGTCAATCTCGGCCAGCGGGCGCGGCGGCTTGAACACGTAGAAGTGCCGGTTGAACGGGATTTCGTAGCCCACCTTGGTTTTTTCGGGGTCGATCCAGGCATCGGGTGCGTGGGGTAGCACCTCGCGCTTGAAATACTCACCCACGTCGTCAGTGAGCGGTACGTTTTCGGTGTCGCGCAGGGCGCTATCGGGCTGAGGCTTGCCCTTTTGTTTGCCCTTGAGCCCCAGCACCACGTTACCTTCTTCGTCGCGCAGCGGGCGCTCTACGGTGATGCTGTGGTAGCCAAAGGCTTCGTTATCAAAGATGCGGCTGATGGGGGTACCGTCATCTTCGTGGGCTTCCACAAAATCGCCAAATAGGCGGGTGATGCGGTCGATGTGGGCATCGCTCAGTTCCTTGCGCTTGGAGCCCAGGCTCTTGCGCATCTTCTGCCACATGCTGCTGGCGTCGATCAGTTGCACCTTGCCTTTGCGCGCTTCGGGCTTGCGGTTGCTGATGACCCAGACGTAGGTGCTGATGCCGGTGTTGTAGAACATGTCGGTGGGCAGGCCCACGATAGCCTCGCACAGGTCGTTCTCCAGCACGTAGCGGCGGATTTCAGATTCGCCCGAGCCCGCGCCGCCGGTGAACAGCGGCGAGCCGTTGAGCACGATGCCGAAGCGGCTGCCGCCCTCTGATACCGGGCGCATCTTGCTCAGCAGGTGCAGCAAAAACAGCATGGAGCCGTCGGACACACGGGGCAGGCCCGGGCCAAAGCGGCCGTTGTAGCCCAGCTGCTCGTGCTCTTTGCGCACTTCTTTTTCGACCTTCTTCCACTCCACGCCAAAGGGTGGGTTGGCGAGCATGTAGTCGAACTTCTTTTGTGCGTGACCATCGTCACTGAGGGTATTGCCAAACGCGATGTTGGCCACGTCCTGGCCCTTGATCAGCATGTCGGCCTTGCAGATGGCGTAGGACTCGGGG
>DAIQRN010000220.1:0-5056 GCA_036786185.1 Acidovorax sp.
GCTGGCCGACATGATTGGCCTGGACGTGTGCCTGGCCGTGATGGACGTGTACCTGGCCGAATTTGGCGACAGCAAGTACCGCCCCTGCCCGCTGCTAAAAGAAATGGTGGCCGCCGGGCGCCTGGGCCGCAAGACGGGGCGCGGGGTGTACAGCTACTGAAGTCCATCGGACTGACGCTCCTTCTTCAGGAGCTGCCAGCGCTTGCCCATTCTTGGTTTCGGATGGTTATTCCATTGAAATCAAGGTGTATCAAGCGCTGGCAGCTCCTTTTTTCATAGTCCCCACCCCACCCTTTTCCGCTCATGGTTTTTGCAATTGAATTGCACGCAATTTGATTGCCCGTCACAATCCAGCCCATGCCCCGCACCGCCTTCCCTCCCAGCCCGCCCGCTCTGCAGCTGGACAACCAGGTCTGCTTCGCGCTGTATTCCGCGTCGCTGGCCATGACCAAGCTGTACAAGCCGCTGCTGGACGCCATCGGCCTGACCTACCCGCAGTACCTCGTGATGCTGGTGCTGTGGGAGCGCGACGGCCTCACCGTGTCCGAGCTGGGCGAGCGCCTGTTCCTGGACTCCGGCACGCTCACGCCGCTGCTCAAGCGCCTGGAGGCCCAGGGCCACATCGCCCGGCTGCGCGACGTGCAGGACGAGCGCCGCGTGCGCATCAGCCTGACCCCGGCGGGCCGCGCGCTGCGCGAGGGCGCCGAGCGCATCCCGCCCTGCGTGCTGGAAAGCAGCCAGTGCAGCATCCCCGAGCTGACCGCCCTGACCGCCGAGCTCAAGCAACTGCGCGACCGGCTGGGCGCGCGCTGACCGCCCCCGCCACCACCGATTCCCTCCACCGCCCGCCTGCGGGCATCCACCTCCAAGGAAGACACCATGACGAAACTCGAAAAAGTCCTGTACACCGCCAAGTCGCACGTGACCGGTGGCCGCGACGGCGCCGCCAAGACCGACGACGGCCGCCTGCAGGTGCAACTGTCCTCGCCCGGCACCTCCGGCACGGGCACCAACCCCGAGCAGCTGTTTGCCTCGGGCTACGCGGCCTGCTTCATCGGCGCCATGAAGGCCGTGGGCGGCAAGATCGGCATTGCCGTGCCGCAGGACGTGTCCATCGACGCCGAAGTGGACCTGGGCCCCATCCCCAACGCCTACGGCATCGCCGCGCGCCTGGCCATCAGCCTGCCCGGCCTGGACAAGGCCACGGCCCAGAAGCTGGTGGACGCAGCCCACCAGGTCTGCCCCTACTCCAACGCCACGCGCGGCAACATCGACGTGACCCTCACGCTGGTGTAAACCGGTGCGCCAGCCCCGCGCTGGCCATCAAAAACAATAGCTGCTTGCGCTTGCCCCATAAGCGCCAGCGGCTATTTTTATATCAATTTCTACCCTGCAAGCTGGCATTCAGCCATGGGCGCGATGATGCAAGGCAAGATACTGCCGCCATGAAGATCGCCCTGTTCTCCGACATCCACGCCAACCGCCAGGCCTTCAGCGCCTGCCTGCAACACGCCCGCGCCCAGGGGGCCGAGCAGTTTGCCCTGCTGGGCGACCTGGTGGGCTACGGCGGCGACCCCGTGGCCGTGATGGACCAGATCATGGCCCTGGCGCAAAGCGGCGCGCTGTGCGTGCTGGGCAACCACGACGCCATGGCCCTGTCGCCACCCGCCGCGCCCGCCAACCGCGCCGAGCTGGGCGCGCGCTGGACGCACGACCGGCTCGCCTCGCGGCACCACCAGTTTCTGCAGGGGCTGCCGCTCACCGCGCGCATGGGGCACAGCGCGCTGCTGGTGCACGCCAGCGCCGATGCGCCCGAGCAGTGGCGCTACGTGAAAGACTCCAACGCCGCCGAGCGCAGCATGATGGCCGCGCAGGCCATCGACCCCGCCATCCGCTACGTGTTCTGCGGCCATGTGCATGAGCAGGCGCTGTACTTCCTCACGCCCACGGCCAAGCTCATGCGCTTTGCGCCCGAGCCCGGCGTGCCCGTGCCCGTGCCGCCACACCGCCAGTGGCTGGCCATCGTGGGCTCGGTGGGCCAGCCGCGCGACGGCAATGCGCGCGCCATGTACGCGCTGTTTGACGACGCGGCGCGCCAGATCACCTTTCACCGCGTGCCCTACGACCACCTGGACGCCGCCGCCGCCATCCGTGCGGCTGGCCTGCCCGACTTCTACGCCGAGCGCCTGGAAAAAGGCCTGTAAGAACCCGTTGTGAACCCCGTATGAAGCTGCTCGAACCCGGCGCCGAGATCGACGGATTTCGCGTGCGCGCGTGCATCCATGCGGGCGGCATGGCGCACATCTACGCCGTGGACTACGTGCAGCCAGGCCGCAGCCCCGGCTTTGCCATGGCCATGAAGATCCCGCGCATGACGGCGGGCGACGGCGCCGAGAACCTCGTGGGTTTCGAGGTGGAGCAGCAAATCCTCTCCGTGCTCAGCGGCCCGCACGTGCCCCGCTTCGTGGCCGCAGGCGACCTGGTGCGCCTGCCCTACCTGGTCATGGAATACGTGCAGGGGCAGACGCTGCAGCACTGGCTGGACGCACCCGATCGCCCCGATGCCGACACCATCGCCCGCCTGGGCGCCGCCACCGCCCATGCCGCGCACAGCCTGCACCAGCAGAACGTGTGCCACCTGGACCTGAAGCCCGCCAACGTGCTGATCCGGGACGACGGCAGCGCCGTGCTGCTGGACTTTGGCCTGTCGTGCCACGCGCACTACCCCGACCTGCTGGTCGAGGAAACGCGCCAGGCCGTGGGCTCGCCCGCGTGGATGGCGCCCGAGCAGGTGGTGGGCGTGCGCGGTGACCCGCGCAGCGACATCTTCGCCATCGGCGTCATGCTGTACGAGCTGGCCACGGGCGAGCTGCCCTTTGGCGCGCCCGCCACCCACGGCGGCCTGCGCCAGCGCCTGTGGATGACGCCCGTGCCGCCGCGCAGGCACCGCGCCGACATTCCGCCCTGGCTGCAGGAGATCATCCTGCGCTGCCTGGAGCCCGAGGCCGCCAAGCGCTACCCCTCGGCCGCCCACCTGGCGCTGGACCTGTCCAATCCCGACCAGGTGAACGTGACCGACCGGGGCGAGCGCACCGCGCGCACGCCGCTGTCCACCCATTTCAAGCGCTGGATCCGCGCGGCGGGCATGCACTACCAGCCCAGCCCGCTGCCCGCGCAACAGATCGCGGACACCCCCATCCTGATGGTGGCCGTGCCGCACGACGACGTGAGCGACGCCACGCTGTACTCGCTGCGCCAGGCCGCTGCGCGCTCGCTGGGCATCCGCCCCGGCGCCCGGCTGGCCTGCGTGACGGTGACATCGCCATCCGCCAGCAGTGCCAGCGACAGCGAGCGCAGCGCCACCACGCTGCACCGCCAGCACATGGCGCGCCTGCGCCAGTGGGCCCAGGGGCTGGACCTGACCGGCCACGCCGTCAGCTACCACGTGCTGGAGGCCAGCGACGTGGCCCAGGCCCTGGTGCGCTACGCGGCCAGCAACCAGGTGGGCATGATGATCCTGGGCGCGGCCACGCACGGGCTGCAGACCCAGCGCTTTTTTGCCACCGTGCCCATGCGCGTGGCGCGTGGCGCGCGACGCGCCCTGCACCGTCATCCTGGTCAAGCAGACGCTGCCGTTCGAGCAGCTGGGCCACGGCGCCTGACCTGCCATCTGCCGGTGTCGCCCACGCGGCGCCCGCGTCTTGAGCCGCGTGGGGCTTTCGGTTAGCGTGACGCCCATGAGCACCACCACCCTCCTCGTGCGCCAGGAACAGCTGGCCACCACCCGCCTCGCCACCACCGACGATACCCCGCTGGCCGACGGCCAGGTGCGCGTGCGGGTCGAGCGGTTCGCGCTGACCGCCAACAACATCACCTACGCCGCGCTGGGCGAGATGCTGCAGTACTGGCAGTTCTTCCCGTCCGGCGAGGCCGGCTGGGGCATCGTGCCCGTGTGGGGCTTCGCCACCGTGGTGCAGTCGCTGCACCCGGGCATCACCGTGGGCGAACGGCTCTACGGCTACTGGCCCATGGCCACCCAGGCCGTGCTCTCGCCCCAGCGCGTGAACGCAGCCGGCTTCAGCGACGGCGCACCGCACCGCGCGGGCCTGCACGCCGTCTACAACCACTACCTGCGCACTTCGGCCGACCCCTTCTACCGTGCGGACACGGAAGACGTGCAGGCCCTGCTGCGGCCCCTGTTCATCACCTCCTGGCTCATCGACGACTTCCTGGAAGACCAGCAGTTCTTTGGCGCACGGCGCCTGCTGCTGTCCAGCGCGTCCAGCAAGACGGCCTACGGCACGGCCTTCCAGCTCGCGCAGCGCGCGGGGCTGGAGGTCATCGGCCTGACCTCGCCGGGCAACGCGGCCTTCTGCGAAAGCCTGGGCTGCTACCACCGCGTGGTGGCGTATGACGCGCTCGAATCCCAGATCGACGGCGCCACGCCCGGCATCTACATCGACTTTGCGGGCAGTGTGGGCCTGCGCCAGCGCATCCACGCGCACGCCACCGGCCTGGCCTACAGCTGCGCCGTGGGCGCCAGCCATGTGCAGGACCTGGGCGGCGCGGGCAACCTGCCCGGTCCGCGCCCGGTGATGTTCTTCGCCCCCGCGCAGGTCAAGAAGCGCCACGGCGACTGGGGTGCCCAGGGCCTCAACGACAGGCTGGTGGCGGCCTGGAACCGTTTCAGCACCGCCGTGCAGGCGCCGCCTACACCCTGGCTCACCGTGCAGCAGCACCGGGGGCCCGAGGCCACGCGGGCGCTCTTTGGGGCCGTGCTGGCGGGCCAGGGCGACCCGCGCGCGGGCCACATCGCCACGCTGCAACCCGCCTGAGCAGGCGTGAGCGCCGTGCGGGCATGCGCGGCGGCGACAATCGGGGCATGGCTCCCTCACCGTCCGAAGACCCTCCGCGCTCCGATCTCCACCCCTACGCCCGCCTCACCCCGGACCATGTGCTCGATGCGCTGGCCAGCGTGGGCTTGTACGGCGATGGCCGCCTCATGGCCCTGTCGTCCTACGAGAACCGCGTGTACCAGGTCACGCTGGAGGACGGC
>DAIQRN010000221.1:0-5053 GCA_036786185.1 Acidovorax sp.
GGCTGCCTTCGACCTGCTGGCGGCGCCAGCGGTTGCGCAGCGCGATGGCCACGGCGCGCTTGGCGCTGGCCTGGCCCACGATGTGGTGGTCGAGCTCGGAGACGATCTCCTGGGGGGTCATGGAGGACATAGAGAAATTTGGGTCAAATTGGCCTCTAGCGCTTATGCATCAAGCGCTAGCAGCTATTAAATTCAGAGCGTTTCGATGGTGTGGTGCATATTGGTGTAAATGCACAGTTCGCCCGCGATCTCCAGCGATTTCTTGACGATCTCCACGGCCGGGAGGTCGGTGTTCACCAGCAACGCCTTGGCGGCGGAATGGGCGTAGGCGCCGCCCGAGCCAATGGCCACGATGCCCTGCTCGGGCTCCAGCACGTCGCCATTGCCGGTGATGATGAGCGAGGCGCTGGCGTCGGCCACGGCCAGCATGGCCTCCAGGCGGCGCAGCACGCGGTCGGTGCGCCAGTCCTTGGTCAGCTCGATCGCTGCGCGGGTCAGGTGGCCCTGGTGCTTTTCCAGCTTGGCCTCGAAGCGCTCGAACAGCGTGAACGCATCGGCCGTAGCACCTGCAAAGCCCGCCAGCACCTTGCCGTGGTAGAGCTTGCGCACCTTGCGCGCCGAGCCCTTGACGACGATGTTGCCCAGCGTGACCTGGCCGTCGCCGCCAATGGCGACCTGGATGCCTTGCGGCGTCTCGCGGCGCACGCTCAGGATGGTGGTGCCGTGGAACACCGGCGTGTCGTGTGAGGAGGAGTTCATAGCTGCCGCAGATGGGGTCGGCCGCTCATTTTGCAAGCGCCCGCAGACACTGGCACGCGCAAAAAAGGGGCAGCAGCATGGCCGCCGCTCAGGCTAGTTCTTGCGCGGGATGACCTTGGCGTGCTCGCTGATGCCGATCACGTTGAAGAACACCGCCACCAACCGCTGCAGGTTGTGGAAATGCACCACATGGCCCTGGCCCTGCTGCTCGGCCGCCCAGTTGAGCACCGAGCCCGCGGCGGCAAAATCCACGCGGATGAGCTGGTCGCACGCAATGGTGAGCGGCACGCCGGGCTTGAGAAAGGCCTGGAAGGGCTCCAGCAGCGGCTCGGCATCGCCTTCGATGTGGCCGCTGAGCCGCGCCGCGGGGCCGGCGTCCAGCGGTGCGGGCACCGAGGCATCGCCCAGGTCGGACGGTGCGAAATCATCGTCGGCCGCCAGGGGCGCTGCGCCCGAGGAGCTGCCCTCGTTGTCGGAGTACCCGCAACGCGGCGACACCCAGGACGGGGGCGAGACCTCGTAGGTCACGCAGTAATCCAGCGCCACCAGCTCGAACTCGTCGGGCTTGCCCATGAGCCGCAGCGCGGCCATGCGCAGGCGCCACCATTCGGGGCTGCTGCTGCGGTCGCCCGACTGGGTCTTGGACTCCAGCAGGGCATGGAGCTTTTCCACGCCCGAGAACACCAGCTGACCGTCGCGCTCGGCCCAATGGGTGAACTGGTCGGCCAGCAAGGGCACGGCGGACTCGTCGATGGCCGTGATGCGGGACCAGGACAGGGTCCAGGGTGATGCGGCCCGTGCCAGCGAGGCCTGCAGCGCCGCCACGGACGACAGGGCCAGCGTGGCGGGTGCGTTCCAGCTGAAATCCTTGCGCACGGCGGCGGCGGGCGTGGCCGTGGCAGTTGCCGGGGCCATGCCCAGTTGCTCGGGCATGGAAAACCACAGCGGCGCCGACCGGCCGTACTGCGCGGCAAAGTCGATGGCCAGGGTGTCAAAGCGCTCTTGCTGCCCGGTGGCGCGGTACAGGTCGAACAGCGTCATCCAGATTTCAAGCTGCTCCTCGGGCGGATCCTGCTGGTGCTGGGCCAGCACGTCCAGCAGGCCCGCTTCGGCGCCGGCGTGGTCGCCATTGGCAAACCGGATGGCGGCTTCTTCTAGATCGGGTTCGTGCACAAATTCCTCCAGTTCGGGGGCAGACGCCAGCGCGGCCGCAGGGGCCGGGTCGGCGCTGAAGGATGCTTCTTCCGGGCCCGCGCCTGCGTGCAGCTGTGCGTCGGTGCTGCCAAAACGGCCCACGGCCATGCTGTCATCGGCAAACAGCGGCTGCACCGCAGCGGCGGGCTTGTTGTCCAGCGGCGCGGGCAGGCTGCCCGGCGCCGTGGGCGCGTAGGCCCTGGCCTGGGCCGAGTCGGATGGCTCGGCGCTGGATGCGGGCATGACGCCCGGTTGGGTGGGGGCATCCGCGCCCTGCTTGCTCTTCCACCACTGCTGCGACATCTGGGCTTCGATCTCGTCGATCTTCTTGAGCGTGACGGCCCGCTCGTCGGGCGATGCCATGCTGCTTTGAAAGAACGAGGGTCGCCCTGCGGCGTCTTCCACGCGGTGCCCCTGCAGCACCTCGCGCTGGCGCAGCTTGCGCAGCTGATCGAACTCGCGGCGGCGCACGAAGTCGTTGCGGCGCTTGCGCTCGATCATCTCCTTGAGCATCTGCTTGCTGTACTGGCTCTCGCGGTCGTCCTGCAGCGAATCGAGTTCCTGCCAGTTCACGGTCGGGTTCTTCACGAACCGGACCACCTTCGACAGCAAGCCGCCAGGCGTGGTTTCTTCCTTGCTCATGGATCCGGGGGAGATGCGCGGGTGATTGTCAGACCGTGGCCGGATCAATCCCCAAACATCTTCTGCTTGAGTTCACGGCGCTGTTGCGCCTCCAGCGACAGCGTGGCGGTGGGGCGTGCAATCAGGCGGCCCACGCCGATGGGCTCGCCGGTTTCATCGCAGTAGCCATAGTCACCCGCGTCGATGCGGGCAATGGACTGCTCGATCTTCTTGAGCAGCTTGCGCTCGCGGTCGCGGGTGCGCAGCTCCAGGGCGTGCTCTTCCTCGATGGTGGCGCGGTCGGCCGGGTCGGGCACGACCACGGTGTCCTCGCGCAGATGCTCGGTGGTTTCGCCGGCGCTGTTGTGGATGTCCTGCTTGAGCTGCACGAGCTTGAGGCGGAAGAACGCCATCTGCTTGTCGTTCATGTACTCGCCGTCGGGCATGGCAATGACTTCGGCGTCGGTCAGCTCGGCGGCGGACTTGGTTTTCCAGTTGTTCGCCAGCTTGGGGTCTTTTTTGGCCGCAGTGAAGGCGGGCTGCGCTTGAACGGTCGTGGGCATGGTGTGGTGATAACTGGCTTTGGCAGCGGTGGAAGCCACTGCCTGTGCCATGGATGGTACGGTCAATTGGGCCAATCGGGAAGAAGGCCGGGTTGTACGCACGGGTACCTGGGGATCGGCCGGCGCTGCCGCCGGGGCCGCAGTGCGGGTTGCCTTGGCCGCAGCAGCCTTGGGGGCTGCCACAGCGGACTTGGCCGGGGCGGTTTTGGCGGGAGTCGCCTTGGCGACGGCCACGGCGGACTTGGCGGGGGCCTTGGGGGCTGCAGCGCGCTTGGCCGCAGCGGCGGGTTGGGTTGCCTTGGTGGCCGCCTTGGGTTTGCTGGTGTCGGCTTTCACTTCCTGGTCTCCTCGCTGTACGGGCGGGCCCTTGGCCGCTGAGCGGCTGGGGGGCGGGTGGCAAGCCTTCCGGGTTTTACCGGGGCGCGATTGTATCGACCTGGACTGATATAAACGATTTCGTTGCAGATACCACACAAACAGGTGCGGCACTTCACACCAGGCACTGCTCCAGCCCTTGCAAGAAGATGTCCCGGGGCAGGTCGATGCCGATGAAGACCATCTTGCTCATGCGGGGCTCGCCCTCGGCCCATTGGGGGCCCAGATCGCTGCCCATGAGCTGGTGCACGCCCTGGAAGATCACCTTGCGCTCGGTGCCCTTCATGTGGAGCACGCCCTTGTAGCGCAGCATGCGCGGGCCATAAATGTTGACAATTGCCCCCAGAAAATCTTCGAGCTTGGCCGGGTCGAACGGGCGCTCGGCGCGGTAGACGAAGCTTTTCACGTCGTCATCGTGGTGATGGTGGTGACCGTGCTCGTGGCCGTGCTGGTGCGAGGGGTGGTTGCAGTGCTCGCCATGCACGTGGTCATGGTCGTGGTGGTGGTCATGCCCATGGTCATGGTCGTGCGCGTCTTCCGCCTTGAGGAAGTCCGGGTCGATGTCCAGCTTGGCGTTGAGGTTGAAGCCGCGCAGGTCCAGCACCTCGGCCAGCGGCACCTCGCCGAAGTGCACGGCCTTGATGGGCGCGCGCGGGTTCATGTGCTTCAGGCGGTGGATCAGCGCCTCGGTCTCGTCCGGGGAGACCAGGTCGGTCTTGGACAGGAAGATCTGGTCGGCAAAGCCCACCTGGCGGCGCGCCTCCTGGCGGTCGTTGAGCTGCTGGGGCGCGTGCTTGGCGTCCACCAGGGTGATGATGGAGTCGATGAGGTAGGTCTCGGCGATCTCGTCGTCCATGAAGAAGGTCTGTGCCACGGGGCCGGGGTCGGCCAGGCCGGTGGTCTCTATGACCACGCGGTCGAACTGCAGCAGGCCCTTGCGGCGCTTGGCGGCCAGCAGCTGCAGCGTCTCGCGCAGATCCTCGCGGATGGTGCAGCAGATGCAGCCGTTGCTCATCTGCACGATCTGCTCCTTGGACTCGGTGACCAGGATGTCGTTGTCGATGTTCTCCTCGCCGAATTCGTTCTCGATCACGGCGATCTTCTGGCCATGGGCTTCGGTCAGCAGGCGTTTGAGCAGGGTGGTTTTGCCCGAGCCCAGAAAGCCGGTGAGGATGGTGACGGGGATGAGGGACATGGAACAGGGCCTAGTGGATATGCAAGGCCCAAGAGTTTAGCGGCGTGCGCGCCACAGTGCAGGGGGCAGGATACTACCCATTTGATAGCTACCAGCGCTTTACCAGCAAGCGCTGGAGGCCAAAAACACTGATATTTTTAATCCGACTTTCGCCGCGCGCGCGGGTGCGCCGCGTCATAGACCTTGGCCAGGTGCTGGAAATCCAGGCGCGTATAGACCTGGGTGGTGGTGATGTTGGCGTGGCCCAGCAGCTCCTGCACGGCGCGCAGGTCGCCGCTGCTTTGCAGCAGGTGGCTGGCGAACGAGTGGCGCAGCATGTGCGGGTGCACGGGCGTGGTCAGCCCCG
>DAIQRN010000222.1:0-5034 GCA_036786185.1 Acidovorax sp.
GCACCTGCGGCTTTGATTTGCCGGCCTACTACGCCTGGCAGCACCATGCACCCGGCGTGCGACAGCAGGCGCTGGAGCAGTGGGCGGCTACCCTGGCGCCGCTGGCCGAGTCCATTTACGTGCTGCTCAAGCTGCTGCGCGACTCGGGCGTGCCGCAGAAGGTGGCGGCAGAGCGCGGCCAGTTTCAGCAGAACCTGCCGCAGGGCCGCACCTTTCAGCTGCTGCGCCTGCGCATCGACCCGGCCCTGAACCTGATTCCCGAGATCAGCGGCAACCGCCTCATCGTGTCGGTGCGGCTCATGCGCCTGGAAGACGACGCCCGCCTGCACGCCTGCGCCGAAGATGCGGCCTTTGAACTGACCCTGTGCGCATGACCACGCCCTCCTCCACCCCGCGCACTGTCACCTGCCCCTCCTGCGGTGGCGACAGCGTCTATGGCCCTGCCAATGCCTACCGCCCGTTTTGCAGCGAGCGCTGCAAGCAGGTGGACTTGGGCGCCTGGGCCAGCGAGGACTTTCGCATGCCCGCAGAAGCGCCCCCGGCGGACGCGCAGTATGGCGATCCGCGCCTGCAGCACTGAGGTAGATTTGAATGAAATAAGGCTCTAGCGCTTATCCAACAAGCGCTAGTAGCTATTATTTTTGAAGTTCTTCAGCAGAAAACTGCTGGCCCCGCTCCTCGGCCAGCCACTGCAGTACCGGATACGCACCGGGCAGCACGGGCGCCACGCTCAAGGGCATTTGCTGCCAGGCCATTTGCTGGCCCTCGCGCATCTCAAAGTCGCCCGTCCATTCCCACACCTTGCACCAGTGCAGGCGCACCAGGGCGTGCGGGTAATCGTGCTCCGTCACCTTCCAGACGCTGGCGGGGCCGATGGTCACGCCCAGCTCCTCGGTCAACTCGCGGCGCAGGGCCTGCTCTACCGTTTCGCCCGCCTCCAGCTTGCCACCCGGAAACTCCCAGTAGCCCGCATACGGCTTGCCCGGCGGGCGGGTGGACAGCAGCATGGCGCCGTCGTCCCGCAGCAGAATGCCGACGGCCACCTCGGTGTGTTTGCGGGTTTCAGCCATTTTCTCAGCCACCGTGCCGCCCCGCGTAGTCGCGCGCAAACTGGTAGGCCACGCGCCCGCTGCGCGAGCCGCGCTCCAGCGCCCAGACCAGCGCCTCGGGCCGCGCGGCGGCAATGGCCTCGGCACCCACGCCCAGGGACGACAGCCACTGGGCCGCGATGGCCAGGTACTCGTCCTGGCTGAAGGGGTAGAAGCTCACCCACAGGCCAAAGCGCTCCGACAGGGAAATCTTTTCCTCCACCACCTCGCCCGGGTGCACCTCGCCGTCGTCCGTGTGCGTATAGCTCAGGTTTTCCTTCATGTACTCGGGCAGCAGGTGGCGCCGGTTGCTGGTGGCGTAGATCAGCACGTTGGGCGTGGCCGCCGCCACCGAGCCGTCCAGGATGGACTTGAGCGCCTTGTAGCCCGGCTCGCCGTCCTCGAAGCTCAAGTCGTCGCAGAAGACAATGAACTTCTCGGGCCGCTCGGAGACCACTTCCACGATGTCGGGCAGGTCCGTCAGATCGGCCTTGTCCACCTCGATCAGGCGCAGGCCCTGGGGCGCATAGGCGTTCAGGCAGGCCTTGATCAGCGACGACTTGCCCGTGCCGCGCGCGCCGGTCAGCAGCACGTTGTTGGCGGGCAAGCCCCGCACAAACTGCTGCGTGTTGCGCTGGATCTTGTCCTTTTGCCCGTCGATTTCCTTGAGGTCTTCCAGCCGCATCGCCGCCACATGGCGCACCGGCGCAAGCAGGCCGTGGCCGCTGCTGCGCTTGCGGTAGCGCCAGGCGATGGATGCGGACCAGTCCGGCGCGCCCAAGGGCTGGGGCAGCACGGATTCAATGCGGGCGATGAGCTGCTCGGCGCGCTCGATCAATCGTTCGAATTTATCACTCATTTTGGCCTCTAGCGCTTATCCATCAAGCGCCAACAGCTATCCAAATAATAGCAAATCAGGAGCGATAGTCCGCATTGATCGTCACGTACTCGTGGCTGAGGTCGCAGGTCCACACCGTGTCCGCCGCAGCGCCGCGGCCCAGCAACACGCGCACGGTGATTTCACTTTGCTTCATCACGCGCTGGCCGTCCTCCTCGCGGTAGGCGGGGTTGCGGCCGCCCTGCACGGCCACGTGCACGTCGTCCAGGTACAGGTCGATGCCGGTCTGGTCCAGGTCGTCGATGCCCGCATAGCCGACGGCGGCCAGGATGCGGCCCAGGTTGGGGTCGCTGGCAAAAAAAGCCGTCTTGACCAGAGGCGAGTGGGCGATGGAATAGGCCACCTTGCGGCATTCGTCACCGGTCTTGCCGCCTTCGACCCGCACGGTGATGAACTTGGTGGCGCCTTCGCCGTCGCGCACGATGGCCTGGGCCAGCTTTTGCGACACGGCCAGCATGGCGGCCTTCAAGGCCTGGCCCTCGGCGCTGTCGAGCGAGGTGATGGGCACGTGCGTGGCCTTGTTCGTCGCCACCACCACGAAGGAATCGTTGGTGGAGGTGTCGCCGTCGATCGTCACGCGGTTGAAGGAGCCATCGGCCAGATCGCGCGCCAGCTGCTGCATCACGGCGGGAGCCACGCAGGCGTCCGTGGCCAAGAAGCCCAGCATGGTCGCCATGTTGGGACGGATCATGCCCGCGCCTTTGCTGATGCCCGTGATGGACACGGTGGCGCCGCCGATCTGCACCTGGGCCGAGAAGGCCTTGGGCAAGGTATCGGTCGTCATGATGCCTTCCGCCGCGCGGGCCCAGTGGCCGGGCTGCGCGTCGGCAATGGCGGCGGGCAGGCCCGCCTCGATGCGGTCGTTGGGCAGCGGCTCCATGATCACGCCGGTGGAGAACGGCAGGATCTGTGCGGGCGCCAGGTTCAGCAGGCGCGCCAGCGCCGTGCAGGTGGAGCGCGCACGCGCCAGGCCGTCGGCGCCCGTGCCGGCATTGGCATTGCCGGTGTTGATGACCATGGCGCGGATCCCTTGACCGCCAGCCAGGTGCTCGCGGCTGACCTGCACCGGCGCGGCGCAGAAGCGGTTTTGCGTGAACACGCCCGCCACGCTGGCGCCTTCATCCAGCAGGAAGACGGTGAGGTCCTTGCGGTTCGCCTTGCGGACACCGGCTTCGGCCACGCCGATACGGACACCCGCGATCGGGTGCAGGTCGGTGGCGACGGGAGCGAGAAGATTGACGGGCATGGGAGGAGTCTTTCTCAAAAGGAAAGACACGGGCCGCGGCCCGTGTCGTCATGGTTCAAATGCTTACGCGAGTTTGCCGTGGCATTGCTTGTACTTCTTGCCGCTGCCACAGGGGCAGGGGTCGTTGCGGCCCACGCGCACGCCCTCGGGCAAGGCCGCCGCCTGGGCGTCGGAGGTGGTTTCCACCCCGCCGGTCTCCGTGGGGGCCGTGTAGGTCACGTTGGCAATTCTCTCGCCGCGCGCCTCCATGTCCTGGGCGGCCTGGTCCAGTTGGGCCTGCGACTGCACCTGCACGGTCATGAGCGTCTTCGTGACTTCGTTCTTGACCAGGTCGATGAGCTGACGGAACAGCTCGAACGCCTCGCGCTTGTACTCCTGCTTGGGCTGCTTTTGCGCATAGCCGCGCAGGTGGATGCCCTGGCGCAGGTAGTCCAGCGCGGACAGGTGGTCGCGCCAGTTGGTGTCGAAGCTCTGCAGCAGCACCATGCGCTCGAATTGCGTGAAGTTCTCCCGGCCCACCTGCTCGACTTTGCTGTCGAACAGGGCGTGGGCGGCTTGCACGACCTTCTCCAGAACCTCGTCATCGGTGATGCTGCTAGAGCCCTGCACTTCCTGCTGCAGCGCCACCTGTACCTGCCAATCGTCCGCCAGCGTCTTTTCCAGGGCGGGCAGGTCCCATTGCTCCTCCACCGATTCGGCGGGCACGTACTGGCGCACCAAATCGGTCATGCAGTCTTCGCGCATGGCGGCGATCACATCGGACAGATCGGCTGCGTCCAGAATGTCGTTGCGCTGCTGATAGATCACTTTGCGCTGGTCGTTGGCCACATCGTCGTATTCGAGCAGCTGCTTGCGGATGTCGAAGTTGCGGGCCTCGACCTTGCGCTGGGCAGACTCGATGGAGCGGGTCACGATGCCAGCTTCGATGGCCTCGCCATCGGGCATCTTGAGGCGATCCATGATGGCCCTGACGCGGTCCCCCGCGAAGATGCGCATGAGGGAGTCGTCCAGGCTCAGGTAAAAGCGCGAGGAGCCGGGGTCGCCCTGGCGACCCGATCGGCCGCGCAGCTGGTTGTCGATACGGCGGGACTCATGGCGCTCGGTGGCGATGATGCGCAGGCCGCCCAGGGCCTTGACCTTCTCGTGGTCCACGTTCCACTGCTCGCGCAGCGCGGCCACCTTGGCGGCGCGTTCGGACTCGGTCAGGGACTCGTCGGCTTCGATGGCGGCCACGTCCTTTTCGATGTTGCCGCCCAGAACGATGTCGGTGCCGCGGCCCGCCATGTTGGTGGCGATGGTGATCATGCCCGCGCGGCCCGCCTGGGCCACGATGTCGGCCTCGCGCGCATGCTGCTTGGCGTTGAGCACCTGGTGCGGCAGGCCCTCCTTGTTCAGGAGCTGGTCGATGATCTCGGAGTTCTCGATCGACGTGGTGCCCACCAGCACGGGCTGGCCGCGCTCGTGGCATTCGCGGATGTCCTTGATGGCCGCCTCGTACTTCTCGCGCGTGGTCTTGTACACGCGGTCGAGCTGGTCCTCGCGCTTGCTGGGGCGGTTGGGCGGGATAACCACGGTTTCGAGGCCGTAGATTTCCTGGAATTCGTAGGCCTCGGTGTCGGCCGTGCCGGTCATGCCGGCCAGCTTGTTGTACAGGCGGAAGTAGTTCTGGAAGGTGATGGAGGCCATCGTCTGGTTTTCGGCCTGGATGTTCACGCCCTCCTTGGCCTCCACGGCCTGGTGCAGGCCCTCGCTCCAGCGGCGGCCCGACATCAGGCGGCCGGTGAACTCGTCCACGATGACGA
>DAIQRN010000223.1:0-4986 GCA_036786185.1 Acidovorax sp.
CCATCCGCGACAAGGACGAGTTCCTGATCCCCTTCATCGAGGCGATCATGGACCCTAATTTCCACACCGGCACCGCCGAGAACGACCAGACCTTGCTCAAGTCGCTGATCGTCTTTGCCTGCCTGATGGAAGGCCTGTTCTTCTACGTCGGCTTCACGCAGATCCTGGCGCTGGGTCGCCAGAACAAGATGACCGGTGCCGCCGAGCAGTACCAGTACATCCTGCGCGACGAGTCCATGCACTGCAACTTCGGCATCGACCTGATCAACCAGCTCAAGCTGGAGAACCCGCACCTGTGGACGGCGGAGTTCAAGGCCGAGATCAAGGCACTGTTCCTCAAGGCTGTCGAGCTGGAATACCGCTACGCCGAAGACACCATGCCCCGCGGCGTGCTGGGCATGAACGCCTCCATGTTCAAGGGCTACCTGCGCTACATCGCCAATCGGCGCGCCACGCAGATCGGCCTGGAAACGCTGTTCCCCAACGAGGAGAACCCGTTTCCGTGGATGAGCGAAATGATCGACCTCAAGAAGGAACGCAACTTCTTCGAGACCCGGGTGATTGAATACCAGTCCGGTGGTGCGCTGTCCTGGGACTAGCGCTTCTTCGCATCACACCACCATGGATTTTTACACTACGCACTCCACAGACAGCGCCACAGAGCGTTGGCGCGGAGTGCGTTCCCGTGTTCATGGAGATGGAGTTTTTTCCATCTCCATGGATCGCTTTCTGTCCATTGCAGACAGGAAGTGCTCTTTGCTAATTGACCCAAGGAGAACATGATGGCAACTGCGAAAAAACCCGCTGCAAAGAAGGCAGCACCCGCCAAAAAGGCAGCACCGGCAAAAAAGGCCGCTCCCGCCAAGAAGGCAGCGCCCGCCAAAAAGGCTGTAGCAGCGAAGAAGGCTGCTCCTGCCAAGAAGGCAGCACCCGCCAAGAAGGTTGTAGCCGCAAAGAAGGCCGCTCCCGCGAAGAAGGCCGCTCCCGCGAAGAAGGCCGCTCCCGCGAAGAAGGCCGCTCCCGCGAAGAAGGCAGCACCGGCCAAAAAAGCTGCGCCCGCCAAAAAGGCCGTAGCCGCGAAGAAGGCTGCTCCTGCCAAGAAGGCTGCGCCCGCCAAGAAGGCCGCTCCTGCCAAAAAAGCTGCACCCGCCAAAAAGGCCGCAGCTCCCAAAGCTGCCCCTGCGCCTGCGGCAAAAACCGCGCTGAACCCTCAGGCAGCCTGGCCTTTCCCGACGGGCAACAAGCCCTGACGTTGGCCGCGCCCCTGGCGCCCAGCCCGGCATTTCGATGCCGGGTTTTTTTATGCCCTGCGCTCTTAAATCAAGAGCGCCTTGCGCTTTTTCCTATTGGTTTTCAAATAGTTTTATAGCTGAATACCAATAGGAACAAGCGCCAGAAGCTCCTCAATCAGGAGCAAATTTTCATCACTCCGGCATGAAGTCCAGCGTGTAGTTCTGCGGCCCGCGCGCTGCAACCTTGAGTGCCCCGACCCGGTTGCCCAGCGCGGCACAACGCGCAAGGGGCCAGCCCTTTTCGAGCCCGAACAGCAATGCGCCGCGCCAGGCGTCGCCGCAGCCCGTGGGGTCCACCACTTGGGCGGGCGTGACGGCCGGGACATGGGTCTTGGCGCCATCCACCCACACGTCGCAGCCTTGCGCGCCCAGCGTCACCACCAGGCCCTGCACCTTGCGCGACAGTGCTTCCAGGCTAAGGCCTGTGCGCTCGCAGAGCATCTTTCCCTCATAGTCGTTCACCGTGACCCAGCTGGCCTGATCGACAAACCGCGCCAGTTCTTCGCCGTTGAACATGGGCAGGCCCTGGCCCGGGTCGAAGACGAACGGAATGCCCGCCGCCACGAACTGCTCCGCGTGCTGCAGCATGGCGTCGCGCCCGTCGGGCGAGATGATGCCTATATTCACCCCGGCCTCGGACGCGATGCGGTTGGCATGCGCCTGCATCATGGCGCCGGGGTGAAAGGCCGTGATCTGGTTGTTGTCGCGGTCGGTCATGATCATGGCCTGCGCGGTGTAGGTGTCCTGCACCTGGCCCACATGGCGGCGGTTGATGCCCAGGGCATCCAGGCGCTGCAGGTATTCCGCGCCATCACTGCCCAGCATGGCCATGGGCACGGGCTCGCCGCCCAGCAGTTTCAGGCTGTAGGCGATGTTGCCCGCGCAGCCGCCAAAATCGCGGCGCAGCGAGGGCACCAGAAAGGACACGTTCAGGATGTGCAACTGGTCGGGCAGGATCTGCTCGGCAAAGCGGCCCTCGAAGGTCATGATGGTGTCAAACGCCAGGGATCCGCAAATCAGGGCAGCCATAGAGATAAGTCGCAGGTTAAAAAGTAAGGAATGGCGTCAGGGGTAGAACGCGAGCAACCGGTAGCCCGCCACGCGCGCGCCGCCCGTGGTCACGATCACCGACACCGAGGTGGCCCATTCACCGCGCGCCGGCAGTTCGGCAGGTGCCCCCATGTCGGCAGGCAGCAGCACGCGCCGCAGCACGGGCTGGTCCTGCGCGTCGGTCAGGGTCAGTTCCACCGCCGGCATGGCCAGCGGGATGCCGGCCTTGCTCTTCATGGCCAGCGCCAGCTGATAGCTGTCGCCCCGCGCCTTGTTGAAGGAAGAGCTGTCGATCACCACGTCGGCGATCTGGCGCTGGGGCGCGATGTCGCAGCGCAGGGGTGCGCACAGCTTCAGCAGCCAGGGCCGCGCACGTGCGTCCAGGGCCGCGATGCGGTCGCGCTCCTGCACGGCCACCTGCGCCACCAACCCCAGCGTGGCGGCCAGCAGCAGAACGACGAGCATGGCGCGCACCGCCGGTTTGCGCCAGAAGGCCTTGCGCCGCGCGGCCAGCACAAAGCTCACTTCTTCGGATGTGTCTTGCCCGCCTTGCGCATCGTGTGCGCCGGGCTCTTCGTCGTCCGTTGGCGAGGCATCTGGCGACGTTTTGCGGGGCTTGGCTTGCAGGACGGCCGCGGGAGAATCGTCCACCACCAGGGCCAGGGGCACCGGGGACTCAAGCGCTATCGATGGCAACGCACCAGGTGCAGACGCTGCGGCGGACTCCGAAGCCTCCGAGGTTTCATCCACGGCCGACGCCAGGGGCACGGGGTCGGCAACGGTTTCAGGCGTTGCCGGATCGCTGGGCACGGGTGCCGGGGGCCGCACCGGCAACTCCAGCGCCGGATACCCCAGGGACGTCAGGTCCGCAGGAACGGTTTCTTCAAACGATGGCTCATCCGGCAGCGCCTCATCCTCATCGCCGCCATCGCCCCCCGGCAACTCGTAGCCACCCGGCTGGGACTGTGGGGCACTGTCCTGCGGGGCGGGTGCATCGCCCCGCGCGCGCCAGGCAAAGGGTGTGAGGGGTCTGGCCTGCACTGCGTCGACCGAGGCAGCGGGGGCGCTATCCGCCGCCAGAAAGGCAGGCACGGCGGGTGCGGGCACGGCCAGCACGGGCTCGGACGGTATCGATGGTCCCGGAAAATCAACACCCGTGGGCAGCAACCCGGGCGGCATCACGACGGTCTCGGACCGCACGGGCCGGGGCGCTAGCGCCTCGCCCCAAACCCGGTCTGCATCCGCCTTGCGGGCGACGGGGACGGGCGGTGGGCGGGTGTCGGTCAACGAGACATTGGGCAGCAGCGCTGGCGGGGCCGCGGGCAGCAGGTGGGCGGCAGCGTCAAACACCTCTTTGCATTGGCCGCAGCGCACCCACCCTTCGGAGATGCGCAATTGGTCTGCCACCACCTTGAAAGCGGTGGCGCACGACGGACAACGGGTGATCTGGCTCATCAGCAAACGATTGTAGGGGCCGCGCCCACACCGGCGGGCCGGGCGCTCAGCGCCGCGCGGTCATCAGGATCCAGCCGTCTTCCGCGTCCGCCACCTCCAGCTGCAGCCAGGGTGCGTAGGCTTCCTTGAGTTCATCGCGCTGGCGCTCCAGAATGCCCGCCAGCACCAGGCTGCCACCGGGCGCAACATGCGCGCACAGCAGCGGCGCCAGCACGCGCAGCGGCGTGGCGAGAATGTTGGCCAGCACGGTTTGGTAGGCACCCTGCGCCTTGTCGGGCAGCCCGGCGCGCAGCGTCACGGCATTGGCCTCGGCGTTCTGCGCGGTGGACTCCACGGCCGCCGGGTCGATGTCCACGGCATAGATGTCGGTCGCGCCAAACTTGGCCGCGCCAATGGCCAGAATGCCGGAGCCGCAGCCATAGTCCAGCACCCGCCCCAGCGGCGCCTGCTGGCGCGCAATCCAGCGCAGACACATGCGCGTGGTCGGGTGGGTGCCGGTGCCAAAGGCCAGGCCGGGGTCCAGCCGGATGCTGCGCACCGCCTGCGCGGGCAGATCGTGCCAGGTCGGCACGATCCAGAAGTCGGGCGTGATGTCCACGGGCGCAAACTGCGACTGCGTGAGGCGCACCCAGTCCTGATCGGGCACCTGCACCACGCCCAGCACCTTGCATCCGGCAAAGAAGTCCTGCACCACCAGCAGTTCCTGCGCCTCGCGCGCACCCGCTTCGGTGGAGAACAGCGCCACCACGCGGCTGCGCTGCCAGCCGTCCTTGGGCGGCGGCATGCCGGGCTCGCCAAACAAGGCCTGTTCCGCGTCGGTCTGTGCGTCGGCATCCTCCACCGAGATGGAGAGCGCATCCAGCGCGTCCAGCGCGTCGCTGACCTCTTCGATCCGGTCTTCGGGGCACATCAGGCTCAACTCAAACATAGACGCCTCTCAGAAAAAATGAAATGCTGGCACCCGTTGCCAGGAGCCAGCATGTGATGGACCGTGCGCAGCAGCAATCTCAGCGCTTGTGCTGCGACAGCCACTCTTCCAGGTAATGGATGTTGGTGCCACCCGCCATGAACTTGGCATCCACCATCAGCTCGCTGTGCAGCGGCACGTTGGTGTTGATGCCTTCGATCACGGTTTCGGACAGCGCCGTGCGCATGCGGGCCAGGGCCTGCTCGCGCGTGTCGCCGTGCA
>DAIQRN010000224.1:0-4970 GCA_036786185.1 Acidovorax sp.
TGAAATGTGTGGTGGTGCACCGCGACCTGCAGGGGCACGAACCCATGGCCTGGGATTTCGTGATCAATTTCGCCCGCGACAACAACCTGCAGGTGGCCGAGGCCTGCCTGCTGCCCGACGTTCCCCCGCTTCCGAAGCCCTGAGCGCGTGTGGACCGGAGCGCCGACGGTAGTTAGCGCCGTCCTGGCACCCCTCAATAGCGCACGATGAGCGCAACGATGCCAAGGAACGCGGCCACCGCTGGTTCCATGCCGGGCAAGTCGATCACAAGCTCCCGTTTGAAGGTGATGGCCGACCTCTCCCGGATGCACCCCAGAGGTTGTCCGGTGGACGTGCGGGTGACGGGGGAGTTTTTTGTGAACCAGCCGCAAGACGTCCCGATCTCAATGTCCGCTGGCTGCGCCATCACGATGCGCGGCAGGCACTGACCGGCGCTTTGGCCCAGAACGTCTGCCTGCGCGTGGATGGATTCGTCGGCGGTTTCGAGCGTGTAGCGGATATCGCTGACGTACCCCCGACTCAGGTAGCAATGCCGCACCCTCCAGGACTGGCCGTGCAAGGTCATCTGAATGTCGCCCTTGGCGGCATCTTCGGTGCTGAAGACGCGCAACCGGGCATTTTTGGCCTGCGCAAACCACGCATAGTGGAATCCACCCACCACCAGGCTCGCGGCGCCATCCAGAAACTCGTAGGCAAAACCATCCAACGCTGATTTCTGACGCAGGAGCATGGGGCCTCGTGGAGTGGGGAGTATTGCCGGGCAATGTAGCCGGTTGCTATGTGGACGCCCACAACGAAAAAACCGCCCGAAGGCGGTTTGTTCGTTTTTTGCTGGCAGCGCACCCGTTACAAACGGCGGATGGCGTGAGCCATCCGGGCTGTTTGCCTGAAATGGATCAGGCGGCGAGGGCCAGGGTTTTCACCTTGGCAGACAGGCGGCTCTTGTCGCGAGCAGCCTTGTTCTTGTGGAAGATGCCCTTGTCGGCCACGGAGTCCACCACGGCTTGCATCTTGGCGAACAGTTCGGTCGCCTTGGTCTTGTCGCCAGCCAGAACAGCCTTTTCGACGTTCTTGACAGCGGTACGGTATTTGGAGCGCAGCGAGGTGTTGGCTGCGTTGAGCTTGGTGTCCTGACGGACGCGCTTGCGGCCCGACGCCAGGCGCGGGTTCTTCTTCTTGGGTTTAGCGGATGCCATGGTTTAGTTCCTTGAGTCTGAGGATGATGCCAGCAAAGCCAGCGATTATAGCCTAGGGCGCCCAAGCTGGGGCGGTACACTCCTGGCGGTGTCCTTACTCAAAGCCGCCTCCACCGTCTCCCTGCTGACCCTGGCTTCCCGTGTGACGGGCTTGATGAGCCAGTTGCTCATGGCTTCGATCTTCGGGGCCAATGCCTTGACGGACGCCTTTCAGGTCGCTTTCCGCATTCCCAATCTGTTTCGGCGGCTGTTCGCCGAAGGCGCCTTCAGCCAGGCTTTTGTGCCAGTGCTGGGAACCTCCCGGACGCAGCAGGGCGAGGAAGCGACGCGCAAGCTGATTTCCGCGGTGGCCACGGCCCTGGCCTGGGTGCTGCTGTTGACCTGCATCCTGGGTGTGGTCGGGGCGCCGCTGCTGGTGTGGGCACTGGCCAGCGGACTGCGCCAGGACGCCGAGGCCTATGACGCCGCGGTGCTCATGACCCGCTGGATGTTCCCGTACATCGGTTTCATGTCCATGGTGGCTTTGTCGGCCGGCATTCTCAACACCTGGAAGCACTTTGCCGTGCCCGCCGCCTCGCCGGTGCTGCTCAATGTGTGCATGATCGCGGCTGCCTGGCTGGGCGCGCCGCAGCTGGAGGCGCGTGGCATCGAGCCCATCTTTGCCATGGCTGGCGGGGTGATGCTGGGCGGCGTGCTGCAATTGGCCGTGCAGGTGCCCGCGCTGATGCGTCTGGGGCTTTTGCCCCGCATCGGCATCACTTGGGGCACCGTGCGCGCGGCCTGGGCCGACCCCGGCGTGCGCCGCGTGCTCACGCTGATGGGCCCGGCGGTCTTGGGCGTGGGTGTGGCACAAATATCGCTGATGATCAATACGCAGATCGCCTCGTACCTGGCCCCCGGCAGCGTGACCTGGCTGTTTTATGCCGACCGGTTGATGGAATTCCCGACCGCGCTGCTGGGCGTGGCGCTGGGCGTGGTGCTGACGCCGCAGCTCACGGCGGCCAAGGCGGCGGGCGATGCGCAAAAGTACTCCGCCATGCTCGACTGGGGCCTGCGCATCGTGGTGCTGCTGGCCGTGCCCTGCGCGGTGGCGCTGCTCACCTTTTCCACGCCGCTGGTGGCCACGCTGTTCCACTACGGCAAGCTCACCGATGGCGACGTGCGTCAGATTGCGCTGGCGCTGTCGGGCTACGGCGCGGGGTTGATCGGTATCGTGGCGGTCAAGGTGCTGGCGCCCGGCTACTACGCCAGCCAGGACATCCGCACGCCCGTCAAGATCGCCATCGTGGTGCTGGTCTTCACGCAGTTGCTCAATATTGCCCTGGTGCCCTGGATGGCGCATGCGGGGCTGGCGCTGTCCATTGGCCTGGGCGCCTTGGTAAACGCCCTGTGGCTGCTGGTGGGCCTGCTGCGGCGCGGCAGTTTTGAACCCCTGCCAGGCTGGGGCAAGTTTGCGCTGCAGGTGATTGCTGCCAGCGCGCTGCTGGCCGTGCTGCTGGTGTGGGGCTCGCAGCATTTCGACTGGGTGGACATGCAGGGGCAGACCCTGAGGCGCATAGGGTTGCTGGCCGGACTGATTGCGGCCGCCGCCGTGCTTTATTTTGGCGCGCTGTGGGCGGCAGGGCTCAAGTTGCGCCAGTTGCTGCGGCGCTGATATATCTGCGGCATTTGGCCTGTAAAACCCGGTCTTCTGTGGCTTGACGCCAGCGCAGGGCGCACTTACAACCTGACCATGCCCCTGAGCCTTTCCTTGCCCACCTCGCTCGAATACTTTGCATCGCTGGTGCAAAGCGATGACCACTTTCCGCTGCTGGAGGCCGCCGCCAGCCTGGCCCAGGACGAGTACCCTGAACTGGACGTACAGCAGCTGCTGGGCGACATGGATCAACTGCTCGCGCGCATTCAGCGACGCCTGCCAGCCGACGCGCCCGCGCTGCAGCGGCTGCGCACGCTCAACCAGTTCTTTTTTACCGACCTGGGCTTTGGCGGCAACGTCAACAACTACTACGACCCCGAGAACAGCTACCTCAACGCGGTGCTGCGCACGCGCCGGGGCATTCCCATCAGCCTGGCAGTGGTCTGGATGGAGCTGGCCCAGGGTTTGGGCCTACATGTGCGCGGCATTGCGTTCCCCGGGCACTTCATGGTCAAGGTGCTGCTGCCCAAGGGGCAGGTGGTCTTGGACCCGATCTCGGGCCAGTCATTGAGCCGCGAGGAGCTGGCCGAGCGGCTGGAGCCCTACAAGCGCCGCAATGGCCTGGTGGACGACTACGACGTGCCGCTGGGCCTGTACCTGCAGGCGGCCACGCCGCGCGACATCATTGCGCGCATGCTGCGCAACCTGAAAGAAGTGCACCGCACGCAGCAGGACTGGCAGCGCCTGATTGCCGTGCTGGACCGCCTCGTCGTGCTGCTGCCCCAGGCCTGGGGCGAGTGGCGCGACCGGGGCCTGGCCCATGCCGAGCGTGGCAACACGGCCGAGGCCGTGGCCGACCTGGAAACCTATCTCGCGCATGCCGAGGATGGGCTGGACATCGACTTGATTGCCGACCGGCTCAACGCCCTGCGCAGCGCGTCCTAGAACGCTGGGCTGTCTGCCGGCAAGTCGGCCTGTAACCGGGCCAGCTGCCGCCGCAGCTCGGTGTTTTCGGCGGTCAACTCGGCCACGCGGTGGCGCAGCACCTGCAATTCATCGGCCCCGGCCTCTGCATCGGCATCCAAGGGCGCAGGGCTGTCCTGCACAGGGGCTTTGTCCTTGGGCTTGCGCTTTTGGTCACGCACGCGCTTGGCGGCCTGCTTGAGCTCGTCCCTGCCAGCGGCCACGGCCGCCACCTGTTCTGGTGCGGGCAGTGTGGCCACCGCAGCGGCTGCGTTGATGGAGATGGTGCCGGACTTCACGGCCGCCACCAGCTCGGGGGCGGCCTGCTTCTGGATTTTTTCGATCATCACCACCTGGCTGCTGCTCAGCCGGGCGGCCTTGGCAATGGCTTCGCGGCTGTTCAGGGGCTGCGGGGCGGGCAGGGCGGTGGGCTCGGCGTCCGTGGCTTCGGGCGCCTGGGCCTTGCGGGCCGCGATGATCTCGCGCTTGCGCAGCGCCAGCACGCCGCGCTGAAAGTCCGACACGCTGCGCCGCCCCAGGTGCTGGTCAATCATCCACAAATGCACATCTTCCAGCGACTGAAAACGCGGGTTCTGCACGGTCTGAAAGGGGAGTCCGTGCTTTTGGCAGATGCCGTAGCGGTTGTGCCCGTCCACCAGCACATCGCCCCACAGCACCAGGGCGTCGCGGCAGCCTTCGGCCAGGATGCTGCGCTCCAGCGCGTCGTGCTCGTCGGGGGTCAGGGGTTCGATATAGGCTTTGAGTTCTTCGTTGACGACGATGTGCATGGGGCGGGCAGGGGAGTTGGAAGCAGGCAAGGGGCGGCATTGTAGTCAGGCCGTCGGCTCATGGGGGTGTGTCACGCCAAAGTCATGCCAATGTCACACCACAGTCATGTGGTGGCGCCACCATGGCCTCTTTGTGCTGTCTTCCTGCCGCCTTTTCACCCATGTTCTACAGCAACACACTCGACCACCAGGAGCTGATGCAGCGCATCGCCCATGACCTGATCGACAGCTATGACGAAGAGTTGGAGCTGGAGATCGAGGACCGCGATGTGGACGGCTTCGGCGCGTGCCAGCCCCAGGACAAGCTGGCACGCCAGCAATATTTCAAGGACCTGTTTCGCCTGCAGGGCGAGCTGGTCAAGCTGCAGGACTGGGTGCAGCACAGCC
>DAIQRN010000225.1:0-4967 GCA_036786185.1 Acidovorax sp.
GCCACATCGGCTACCGCCCGCAAGACAGCTCCGAGCCCTTCCGCGCCAAGATCGAAGCAGCCGACCCCCACCCTGACATGACCGACCCAGCCGTCATCTTCCAGGGCGGCCCCTTCGTGCGCACGGGGCCTTTCGAATGACGCAGCCCACCGTTGACATCCTGCTGCCCGGCCATCTGGATGCGGTGGGCGAAAGCCCGGTCTGGAGCATGGCCGAGCAAGCCCTGTATTGGGTGGACATCGAGGCACCCGCCTTGCGCCGCTGGTCCATGGCCGATGGCCAGCTCACGAGCTGGGCTGCGCCAGAGCGCATTGCTTGCGTGGCCCTGCACGCCAATGGGGGCTTGATTGCCGGCATGGAAACGGGCGTGTTCCATGTGCGCCCCGGCGCTGCCGGCTTGCTCGATTGCACGCTGCTGGCCATGGTGCACCACCCTGAGCCTGGCATGCGCTTTAACGACGGGCGTTGTGACCGCCAGGGTCGATTCTGGGCGGGCACCATGGTGCGCGACATGTCGCTGGCCCGGCCTGCGGGCGGCCTGTACCGCACCGACGCAGACGGGCTCTCGGCCCCGCAGGTGCAGGGGCTGGTCACGCAAAACGGCCTAGCCTTCAGCCCCGACGGTCGCACCATGTATTTGAGCGACAGCCACGCCACAGTGCAAACAATCTGGACGCTGCCGCTGCACGACGACGGATCGGTGGGCGAGCGCCGTCTGTTTGTGGACATGAAAGACCTGCCCGGTCGTCCCGATGGCGCGGCCGTGGACGCCGAGGGTTGCTATTGGATTTGTGCCAACGACGCTGGCCTGGTGCACCGCTTCACGCCCGATGGGCGCCTGGACCGTTCCATCCGTGTGCCTGCCAGCAAGCCCGCCATGTGCAGCTTTGGTGGCCCTGATTTGGACCAGCTGTTCATCACCTCCATCCGCCCCGGCCAGCCCGTAGGCGATGACGTAGCCCACGGCGGCGCGGTGTTTGTCACCCGCCCCGGCGTGTGTGGACTGCCCGAAACCTCTTTCGCATCGACAACACCGGGGAAATGACCCCGTCACCCAAGGAGACAAGCATGAAATTTCCACACCTTTTGGGCCGCGTCACCGTGGCCATCGGCATTGTGCTGGGCAGCCTGGCCGCGCAAGCTACCGAGTTCCGATCCTCCGACATCCACCCCGATGATTACCCCACCGTGCTGGCCGTGCGCCACATGGGTGAAGTTCTGTCTAAGGCCACGGGTGGCAAGCATTCGATCAAGGTGTTTGCCAAGGGCGCGCTGGGTATTGAAAAAGACACCATCGAGCAGACCAAGCTGGGCGCCATCGCCATGACGCGCGTGAACGTGGCTCCGATGAACAACATCTGCCCCGCCACCATGGTGCCCACCATGCCCTTCCTGTTCCGCGACAAGGACCACATGCGCAAGGTGCTCGATGGCGCGATCGGTGACGAAATCCTGAAAGACTGCGAAGCCCAGGGCTTTGTGGGTCTGGCGTTTTACGACAGCGGCGCACGCTCCATCTACACCGCCAAGAAACCCGTCAAGACCCTGGCGGATGTGAAGGGCATGAAGGTGCGCGTGCAGCAAAGCGACCTGTGGGTTTCGCTGCTCGAAGCCATGGGGGCCAACGCTACCCCCATGCCGTTTGGCGAGGTGTACACCGCGCTCAAGACCGGCCTGGTCGATGCGGCCGAGAACAACTACCCCAGCTACGAAAGCTCGCGCCACTTCGAAGTGGCCAAGTACTTCAACAAGACCGAGCACTCGATGGCGCCCGAGATCCTGCTGTTCTCCAAGCGCGTGTGGGACAAGCTGAGCGCCGATGAGCAAAAGGCCATCCGCGCTGCTGCCAAGGAATCGGTCTTGTACATGCGCAAGCTGTGGGATGAGCGTGAAGAGAAATCCCTGGCAACCGTGAAGGCCGGCGGCGCTGAAATCATCGAAGTGGACAAGGCCCCCTTCAAGACGGCCATGAAGCCCGTGTACGACAAGTTCCTGAAGGACCCCAAGCTGCAGGACATGGTCAAGCGCATTGAAGCCGTGAAGTAAACGCCCGCAAGGGTCTGCAAATGGGCTGCGGGGGTGTCTCCGCAGCCATTTTTGAAATCACTCGTATGTTCAATCTCTACACGCGGCTGTGCGCTTTCATCGCCCGTACCTGCCTGAAGGTCGGCGTTGCCGGCATGGTGTTGCTGGTGTTTGCGGTGCTCTACCAGGTCATTGGCCGCTACATCTTCAATGACACCCCCACTTGGGCAGAAAGCGGCGCGGTGCTGCTGGTGCTCTACGTCACCATGCTGGGCATGGCCGTGGGGGTGCGCGACGCGGGCCACATCGGCCTCGAATCCTTTTTGGTGCTTGCGCCCGAGTGGCTGCGCCTGAAACTGGAAATCCTCATCCATGTGCTGGTGTTGATCTTTGGCGTGGTCATGGCCTGGAATTGCGGCGTGCTGGCTGAATCGGTCATGGACTACAAGATTCCCACCCTAGGCATCTCCGAGGCGTTCAAGTACGTACCGCCTGCGGTTGCGGGTTTGCTGGTGTCGCTGTTTTCCATCGAACACATCATTGCCTTGGTGCGCGGCACAGAGGTTGAGCCCGCCTGGCATTGAGCCCTCCATTCCCAGACACCCACCGAGATCTTCATCATGGCGTTGACCATCCTGTGCGTGAGCTTCACGCTTCTGTTGCTGCTGGGCGTGCCCGTGGCGTTTTCGATTGGCCTGTCCTCGCTGGCCACCATCCTGTACGAGGGCTTGCCCCTGGCGGTGGGCTTCCAGCAAATGATTTCGGGCATGAACCCGTTCTCGTTCCTGGCCATCCCGTTCTTCATCTTCGCGGGTGAAATCATGATGTACGGCGGCATTGCCGACCGCATCGTCACGTTTGCCAAAAGCCTGGCGGGCCATGTGCGCGGTGGCCTGGGCATGAGCAATGTGCTGGCGTGCACGCTGTTTGGCGGCGTCTCGGGCTCGCCTGTGGCCGACGTGTCGGCTATGGGTGCGGTGCTCATCCCGCAAATGAAGAAAGAGGGCTACCACGCCGACTATGCGGTGAACGTGACCACGCACGCCTCGCTGGTGGGTGCGCTCATGCCCACTTCGCACAACCTCATCATCTTTGCGCTGGCCGCAGGGGGCAAGGTGAGCATTGCGGCGCTGATCCTGGCTGGTATCGTGCCCGCCGTGCTGCTCACGGTGTGCAACCTGCTGGCCGCCTACCTGGTGGCCGTGAAGCGTGGCTACCCCGCCGGTACCTTCCCTGGTTGGGAAATCGTGTGGATCTCGTTCAAGGCGTCGGTGCCCGGCCTGGCGGTGGTGGTCATCATCATCGCGGGCATCTTGTCGGGGGCGTTCACCGCCACCGAATCGGCTTCGGTGGCGGTGGTGTGGGCCTTGTTCCTGTCGGCCATCGTGTACCGCCGCCTGACACGGGAGCAGTTCCTCAAGGCCGCCGCCAAGGCCGTCAAGACCACCGGCACCGTGCTGCTGCTCATCGGCATCTCGTCCATGTTCGGCTACCTGATTGGCCTGTACGGCGTGGCCGAATTGACGGCCGATGCCCTGCGCTCCTTCAGCACCACGCCCTGGGTCATCTTCCTGTGCGTGAACGTGATCCTGTTTGTGCTGGGCACCTTCCTGGACATGGCGGCCACCATCCTGATCTGCACGCCCATCTTCCTGCCCATCTGCCAACAGTTCGGCATGACCACCGAGCAGTTCGGCATCGTCATGCTGATCAACTGCGCGCTGGGCCTGAACACCCCGCCCGTAGGCACCACGCAGTTCATCGGCTGCACGATTGCTGGCATCTCCGTGGGCACGGTGATGAGGACCATCTGGCCCTTCTACGGCGCCCTCATCGTGGCGCTAGGGCTGGTCACTTACGTTCCGTCGTTCTCGATGTGGCTGCCCAACCTGATCCTGAAGACCGTCTGATCGCTAGCAGAGGAGAAGCCGAAAGGCGCTTTTACGGGTGGGTGTCTCGCGCTCCCGCCCGTTTTTTCCTTGGGGCGGCCTCGCGTTGTTGTTTTATTTGCTGCGGCGAGTTGGCGTAGCGCATTTGGATGAAAGACCATTCCATGGGTACTTCCCGCTTCTCTGACCGAAAAACCGTGGTGGCGCTGGCGCTGCTGTGCTGCCTGCTGTGGGGCAGCTCCTATCCGGCCATCAAGACCGGTTACGAGTGGTTTGGCATCGCTGCCCAGGATGTGCCCACCAAGCTGGTGTTTGCGGGCTGGCGCTTTCTGTGGGCAGGTCTGGCCCTGCTGGCCCTGGCACTGGCCACGCGCCGCCAGGTGTGGGGGCTGGGGGTGGGCGCTGCGCGCCAGCTGGTGGTGCTGGGGCTGGCGCAGACCACGCTGCAGTACGTGTTCTTCTACGTGGGGCTGGCCTACACCACGGGGGTCAAGGGCTCCATCATGAACGCCACGGGCACTTTCTTCAGCGTGCTGCTGGCGCACTGGATCTACCACAACGACCGGCTCAGCCACGCCAAGATCTGGGGCTGCGTGGTGGGCTTTGCGGGCGTCATGCTGGTCAATCTGGGGCGCGGCACGCTCGACCTGGACTTCACCCTGTTGGGTGAGGGCTTTGTGGTGATTGCCGCCTTTGTGCTGGCCGCTGCCAGCATCTACGGCAAGCAGGTGTCGCAGCGCATGGATTCGATGGTCATGACCGGCTGGCAACTGGCCCTGGGCGGCGCGGCGCTGCTGGCCATTGGCTGGGGCCTGGGGGGCTCTCTCACCGGCTTCACCTGGCAGTCCACCCTGCTGCTGGTGTACCTGGCGCTGCTGTCTTCGGCCGCGTTTTCGCTGTGGAGCCTGCTACTCAAGCACAACCGGGTCAGCCAGGTCACGGTGTTCAACTTCTCGGTGCCGGTGTTTGGTGCGGTGCTGTCGGCCATCTTCCTGGGCGAGGCGCTGCTGGAGTGGAAGAACCTGCTCGCCCTGGTGCTGGTGTGCGTAGGCA
>DAIQRN010000226.1:0-1894 GCA_036786185.1 Acidovorax sp.
GAGCTGGCCACGCTGGTGCCCAGCCGCCTGGCCGATGCGTGGGCGCAGCGCGAGGCCGACTGGCAGCGCCCTGTCAATGAGGCTTCTGACAAGGCCCTGGCCAAGCTGGCCGAGCAACTGGCCCGCTGGGAGCTGACACCCACGGGCACCGAGGGCTACAAAAAGGCCGAGGTGACGCTGGGCGGGGTGGACACCAAGGCCCTGTCGCAGCAAACCATGGAATGCAAGGCCCAGCCGGGGCTGTACTTCATTGGCGAGGTGGTGGACATCACCGGCTGGCTGGGCGGCTACAACTTCCAGTGGGCCTGGGCCAGCGCATATGCCTGCGCGCAGGCGTTGCCACTGCCGCAGGCAGAGCCTGCTGGCGCTGCGCACTGACGAACGGGTAAAAGTCCATCAAGCAAGCACAGCAGCCTCGCGCACCGGCGCGCCCGAGGGCTGGTGCTGGCGGGCCCAGGCCTCCAGCTCCGGCACCGGCAACGGGCGGCTGAAGTGGTAGCCCTGCAGCTCCTCGCAGTCCAGCGCACCCAGCACCTGGGCCGTGGCCAGGTCTTCCACACCTTCGGCCACGATGCGTAGCCCCAGCGTGTGGCCCAGCGCGATGATGGCGCGGGTGATGGCCATGTCGGCAGGGTTGGAGAGCATGTCGCGCACAAAGGATTTGTCTACCTTGAGGCGGTCGATGTCGAAGCGCTTGAGGTAGGCCAGGCTGGAGTACCCGGTGCCAAAGTCGTCGATGGCCAGCTGCACACCCAGCGCCTTGAGCGCCGCCAGTTGCTGCTCGGCCGCATGGGCGTTGTCCATCAGCTGGGACTCGGTGATCTCCAGCTCCAGCCGGTGCGCGGGCATGCCGGTGCGCAGCAGCAGCGCCTCGATGTCGGCGACCAGCGCGGGGTCGGACATCTGCGCGGCCGACAGGTTGACCGAGATCGACACCCGGGCCAGCGGGTGCGGCGATGCAGCATCGCCCACGCCCGCATCCAGCACCAGCTGCTGCCAGCGCACCCACTGCTCGCAGGCCTGTTGCAGCACCCAGCTGCCAATGGCGCGGATCATGCCGGTCTCTTCGGCGATGGGGATGAACTCGCTGGGCGGTATGGAGCCCAGCACCGGGCTGGTCCAGCGCAGCAGTGCCTCCACGCCCAGCAGTTGGGCGCCCTGGGCGCTCAGGCGCGGCTGGTAGTGCAGGCTCAGCTCGTGGCGCTCCAGCGCGCGGCGCAGTTGCTGCTCCATGGTCTGGCGGGCCACGGCGCGCTGGTCGGTCTCCATGGAATAGAACCGGGCCATGTCACGGCCAGTGGTCTTGGCCTCGTACATGGCGGCATCAGCGCGGCGCATGAGTTCGTCAATGTCGCTGCCGTCCTCGGGGTACACGGCAATGCCCACACTGCAGGACACATTCAGCTCGTGCCCCTCGACCGGGTGGCTTTGGCGAATGAGTGGAATCAGCCGCCGCTCTACCAGTTGCTGCACGTCCTCGCGCCCGGCCACGTCGCGCATCACCACCACAAACTCGTCGCCGCCCAGCCGGCTCACCGTGTCGCGGCTGCGCACGGCCTGCGTGAGGCGCGCGGCCACAGAGCGCAGCAGGCCGTCGCCAATGTGGTGGCCCAGCGTGTCGTTGATGGCCTTGAAGCGGTCCAGGTCGATGAACAGCACCGCGACCTTCTCGCCCGTGATGGGGGCCTGCGCCAGCGCCATCTGGAGGCGCTGCACACACAGTGACCGGTTGGGCAGCTCGGTAAGCACATCGTGGTGCGCCAGAAACTGGATGCGCTCCTCGTTGAGCTTGCGGTCGGTGATGTCGATGGCAATGCCGATGTGATTGGCCACCGCGCCGCCCTTGCTCTCGCGCACGGCCGACACCATGAGCCAGGCCGGGTAAGTCTCGCCC
>DAIQRN010000226.1:1994-4941 GCA_036786185.1 Acidovorax sp.
GCCCTTGCTCTCGCGCACGGCCGACACCATGAGCCAGGCCGGGTAAGTCTCGCCCGAACGACGGCGAAACCGCACCTCCCCCTGCCAGGACTCTTTCTCGGCCATGGTGCGGCGGATCTGTGCAGACAGCGGCTCGCCCCCGGCCTCTTCCAGCAGCGAGCCCATGCCTTCGCCGATGAGTTCGTAGAAGTCGTAATGCGTGCTGCGGCAGAACGCCTTGTTCACGCTGATGATCTGCTGCTCGGCGTTCATGATGATGATGCCCTCGGACGAGGCCTCGAACACCTTGGCCCACAGCTCCAGGCGCTGCTCCATCACCTTGAGCACGTTGATGGGCGTGAAAGCGGTGAGCACCGAGTCGCGCCCCTGGAACTGCAGACGCCGCGCCGACAGCACGGCCCAGGATGGCTCGGGGCTGCCCTTCCAGCGCACTTCAAATTCATCGACCGAGCCCTGGTCCGCCAGGCGCTGGAAGAAGCGCGCGCGCACGCCGGGCTCCAGTCCCGCAGCCCAGGGGTCGGTTTTGCGGCCGCCCAGCCATTGGGCGGCGGGCGCGTTGGAGTGCAGCACCTCATGCTCGGGGATGGAAGTGACGACCATGGGGATGGGGAAGGCCTCCACCAGCTCGCGCTGGGCCTCGGCCGCGCGGGCGCTGGCGGCCAGCTCCTGCTGCAGCACGCGGTCGCGGTCGAGCTGCGACAGCATCTCGTTGAACGCGGTGACCAGGCGGCCGATTTCGTCGCGGCTGTTCCACTGCGCGCGCAGCGTGTGGTCGCCGCTCTTGCGCACCTCGTCGGCCACACGGGCCAGCTGCTGCAGCGGCTTGGCGATCTGGCGCGCGACCAGCGTGACGAGCGAAAGGATGCAGCCCAGCAGCACCAGCGCCGTCCCCAGGTGCAACCACATGCGCGCAAACAGGCTGTCGGCGCGCTGGTTCAGCAGGCGCTCCAGGTCCACAATACCCACCGCCCAGGCATCGCGCAGCGCGCCCAGCACCAGGGCCTCCTGCACACCCACCTCTGCCACTGTCAGGCGCGACTCGCCCGATGCAATGCCCTGCAGCAAGGCCTGAAAGCCCTCCTGCGCTGCCTTGAGCGCCTCGCGCTGGCGCACCAGCGCGGCACGCATCTCGGGCGAGCCTGCAATGAAGGCCTGGTTGTAGTCCGACTCGATGCCCAGCATCACCGCATCCAGCCGCCCCACCAGCGTCAGCAGCTCGGACGACCACTGCGACCCGCGCCGCGATGGCGCCGCGTTCAGGAAGCTGACGGTGTCATGCACCGCCTGCAGCAACTCGGGAAACCGCAGCACCACCAGCGACATCACGTAGTAGCTGTCCAGGTCCGGGTCCAGGATCAGGTTGGACTGGTTGCCCACCGTGGTGAGCAGCTCGCGCCCCTCGCGCAGCAACTGGCTGCGCTGGCGGGTGAGCGTCTGCGGATCGACGGTGGGCGAGCCCCCCGGGGGCAGCCCCGCCAGTTGCTGCAGCGCCACGCCAAACCGCTGGGCGACATCGGCGGTGCGCAGTTGCTCGTCGTGGGCCGCACGCACGGCCTCCAGCCGGGTGAGCACATCGGCCACCAGCGGCGGCTGCTGCGACGCGTCCAGAAACTGCCCCATCAACCCGTCACGCACCACCGCCGCATAGGTGGTGCCCACCACTTCCTTGCGCGTGAAGTCGATCGCCAGGTACTTTTCGTGGATCAGGATGCTGGAGACGTAGATCACCGCCGTCAGGTCCAGCAGATAGATGAGCATGAGCTTGCGGCCCACACTGAGCCGACCCAGCCAACCCGATACGCGGTGCATGAATGCCATGGTGTCTGCGGCGGGGCCGCCCGGGCGGATGGCCAGGGCTCCCCACCGGTGAATAGGAGTGTTACAACATGAAGCAACTTCCGCGCCATTGCGTTGCAGCCCGCCCGAAATCGTCCCGCCGGGCACTCCGCCCCCATGGAGACACCCGTCCATTGCGCCACGCGCGTGGATAAAGGCTATAATCTCCGGCTTTGCTGGCAATACCCCGTCGGCCAATACTAGTTAGAGACGGGGACAACCGCTGTGCATGGCTTTTGGGCGCGATCTTCCCGAAAACCCTCTGACGGCACACTTTTGGAAAACATTAGCTAATGACCACCATCCGCGTAAAAGAAAACGAGCCCTTCGACGTTGCACTGCGTCGCTTCAAGCGCACCATCGAAAAGCTGGGCCTGCTGACCGACCTGCGCGCTCGCGAGTTCTACGAAAAGCCCACTGCTGAGCGCAAGCGCAAGAAAGCCGCTGCCGTCAAGCGCCACTACAAGCGCGTTCGCAGCATGCAGCTGCCCAAGAAGCTGTACTGATCGCAGCCGGCCCAGGCCGACGCACAACCCGCGCTAGGGACGCCAAGCGCGGGTTTTTTGTTTTTCAGGATTTGCACAAAGCCACTTCAGCGTCGTTGTGCCGCCTTGCCGTAGCTGAACTACTGTCTGCGGCGACACGCCTAGCCGAAGTGGCTTTGTGCAAATCCTGTCGCTCACCTTTAGGAGATCACCATGAGCCTGAAAGCCCAAATCACTGAAGACATGAAAACCGCCATGCGCGCCAAGGACTCGGAGCGCCTGGGCACCATCCGCCTGCTGCAGGCGGCCATGAAGCAAAAGGAAGTAGACGAGCGCGTGGAGCTGGACGATGCGGCCATCGTCGCCATCGTGGACAAGCTCATCAAGCAGCGCAAGGACAGCATCGCCGCCTTCGAGGGCGCAGGCCGCCAAGACCTGGCTGACAAGGAAAAGTCTGAAATGGTGGTGCTGCAAGCCTACCTGCCAGAGCGCATGTCGGCCGAAGAAACGCTGGCCGCCGTGAAGGCCATCGTGGCCGAAGTGGGCGCCTCGGGCCCCGGCGACATGGGCAAGGTGATGGGCGTGGTCAAGACCCGCCTGGCCGGCAAGGCCGACATGGGCCAGGT
>DAIQRN010000227.1:0-4933 GCA_036786185.1 Acidovorax sp.
CCTGCCGCTGCACACGCTGGCGGCCCTGCGCCCGCATGTGGCCAGCCTGGAGCGCATGGGCTGCCGCACCTGGGGGGCGCTGCGGGCATTGCCGCGTGCCGGGGTGGCGCGACGCTTTGGGGCGCAGGTGGTGCACGTGCTCGACCAGGCGTTTGGCGATGCGCCCGAGGCCCACACATGGCTGGAACTGCCCGCGCAGTTTGCGCCGTGCACGGACCTGCCCGCGCTGGCCGAATCCGCCGACATGCTGCTCTGGGCGGCCAGCCGCTGTCTGGCGGCCCTGCACGGCTGGCTCCAGGCCCGCCAGCAGGGGGCGCTGGTGCTGGAGCTGGCGTGGCGGTACGACCTGCGGCGGGTGGATGGCCGGGCCGTCGCCCCCACGCAGGCCCTGCAGGTGCGTACGGCACAGGCCACGCAGGACCTGGCGCACCTGCGGCGGCTGTTGGCCGAAAACCTGGCGCGCACGGCGCTGGCGGCGCCGGTCAACCAGATCACGCTGCGCCTGGTGGAGTCGGCCCCGCTGGTGCAGCGCAACGGTAGCCTGCTGCCATCGGACAACGCGCAAGGCGGCGAGGCCCTGCACCAATGGCTGGAGCGCCTCACGGCCCGCCTGGGCGCGGACCAGGTGCAGGCCCCCAGGCTGCACGCAGACCAGCGGCCCGAATGCATGCAGCAGTGGCAGCCCGCCGCCCAGGCGCTGGGCAGTTCGGGCGGCGCCGCGTCCCCCGCCGCACCCTGGGCCACCTTGCTGCCGCCCTGGCTGCTGCGCCCGCCCCGGCCGCTGGCCGTGCAAGGCCACCGCCCTTGCCACCAGGGGCCGCTGCGTCTGCTGGCGGGGCCGCAGCGCTTCGAGGCGGGCTGGTGGTCCAACGACGAGGACGCCGCCCAGCGCGACTACTTCGTGGCGCACAACGACATGGCGGGCCTGGTGTGGGTCTTTCGCGAACGCCAGCCGCCCGCGCCGGGCCAGCCCCGCCGCTGGTTTCTGCAGGGCATCTTTGGGTAAGGCCATGCACGCCCCGCTACCGGGCTATGCCGAGCTGCACTGCCTGTCCCACTTCAGCTTCCAGCGTGGGGCTTCGCACCCTCACGAGTTGGTGGAACGTGCCGCTCACCTGGGCTACCGGGCGCTGGCGCTGACCGACGAATGCTCGGTGGCGGGCGTGGTGCGCGCCCATGGGGCGGCGCGCGGCCACCCTGGCCTGCAGCTCATCGTGGGCAGCGAGTTCCGCTGGGGGCCGCTGCGGCTGGTGGCGCTGGCGCGCGATGCCGAGGGCTGGGGCAATCTGTGCGAATTCATCAGCGCGGCCCGCGCCGCCGCACCCAAGGGCCAGTACCGCGTCGATGACGCCAGCGCCTTCGCGCTGCTGCGCGGCTGCGAGCTGCTGCTGGCGCTGGACAGGGAATGCTTCGATGCTTCTGATTTCATAGCTGCTAGCGCTTGTGTAGAAAGCGCTAGAGGCCAATTTGACTCATATTTTGATGGCCATATCTGGCTGGCGGTGGAGCTGCACCTGGGTTGCGACGACGCCCTGTGGCTGGACACGCTGCGCCGCGTGGGCGCGCAAACGGGCCTGCCGCTGGTGGCGGCGGGCGACGTGCACATGCACGCCCGCTCGCGCAAGCCGCTGCAGGACGTGATCACGGCCGTGCAGCGTGGGTGCAGCGTGGCCGAATGCGGCTTTGCCCTGCAGCCCAATGCCGAGCGCCACCTGCGCCAGCGCGTGCGGCTGGCGGGCATCTACCCGCCCGATCTGCTGGCGGCCACGCTCACCGTGGCGTCGCGCTGCACCTTCAGCCTGGATGAAATCAAGTACCACTACCCGCTGGAGACCGTGCCCGCAGGCATGACACCCGCCCAGGCGCTGGCCTGGCTGGTGCAGGAGGGCGCGCAAGGCCGCTACCCAGAGGGCGTCCCCGGCTGGATTGCCGAGCAGATTAGTAAAGAGCTGGACCTGATCGCGTACTGCCGGTACGAGATGTACTTTCTCACCGTGCACGACATCGTGCGCTTTGCGCGCAGCCAGGGCATTTTGTGCCAGGGGCGCGGCTCGGCGGCCAATTCGGTGGTCTGCTACGTGCTGGGCATCACGGCGGTCAACCCGCAGGATTCGCACCTGCTGTTCGAGCGCTTCATCAGCAAGGAACGCAGCGAGCCGCCCGACATCGACGTGGACTTTGAACACGATCGGCGCGAAGAAGTCATCCAGTACATCTACGCCAAGTACGGCCGCGACCGCGCAGCCATTGCCGCCGTCGTCACCACCTACCGCACGCGCAGCGCTCTGCGCGACGTAGGCAGGGCACTGGGCGTGGCGCCCGCGCTGGTGGACGCCTTTGCCAAAGACCATCACTGGTTTGACGACGTCCTGGCCGCCGACCGTCTGCAGGAACTGGCCCAGACGGTCGGCGTGCCGCTGCACCGGCACACGGCCGCTCTGTGGCTGGAGCTGGCGCAGGACCTGAAGGGCTTTCCGCGCCACCTGAGCCAGCATGTAGGTGGTTTTGTACTCACACAGGGCAAGCTCACGCGGCTGGTGCCGGTGGAGCCTGCCCGCATGGACCAGCGCTGCATCATCCAGTGGGACAAGGATGACCTGGATGACATGGGCCTGCTCAAGGTGGACGTGCTGGCGCTGGGCATGCTCAGCGCGCTGCGCCGCTGTCTGGACCTGCGCGCCGCCTTGCGCGGCGAGCGCTGGCTGCTGCACGATATTCCCCGTGAAGATCCCGCCACCTACGACATGGTTTGCGCCGCCGACACCGTGGGCGTGTTCCAGATCGAGAGCCGCGCGCAGATGAGCATGTTGCCGCGCCTGCGCCCGCGCGTTTTCTACGACCTGGTGGTCGAGGTCGCCATCGTGCGGCCCGGGCCCATCCAGGGCGGCATGGTGCACCCATACCTCAAGGCGCGCGAACGCAGGCGGCAGGGCTTGCCGCTGGAGCTGGAAAAGCCCGAGCTGGAAGCGGCGCTGGCGCGCACGCTGGGCGTGCCCATTTTTCAGGAGCAGGTGATGCAGATCGCCATGATCGCCGGGGGCTTCTCGCCCGGCATGGCCGACGACCTGCGCCGCTCCATGGCCGCCTGGAAGCGCAAGGGCGGTGTGCACCGGTTTGAAGAGCCTCTCAAAAAAGGCATGCAGGCCAAGGGCTACACCGCCGAATTTGCCGACCGCATCTTTCAGCAGATGCTGGGTTTTGGCGAATACGGTTTTCCGGAGAGTCATGCCCACAGCTTTGCGCTGCTGGCCTATGCCAGCAGCTGGCTCAAGTGCCACGAGCCCGCGTGCTTTCTGGCCGCGCTGCTCAACTCCCTGCCCATGGGCTTTTACACCGCCTCGCAACTGGTACAGGACGCCCGCCGCCACGGGGTGCGCGTGCTGCCTATCGACGTGACCCGCAGCGATGTGGATTGCACGCTGGAAGGCCCCCTGGAGCCCCTGCGCCCCAGCCAGGGCCTGCCCGTGCCGCTTCAGCCCCAACCTGCGGTGCGCCTGGGCTTGCGCCTGGTGGCCAGCCTGCAAAAGCAGGCCGCGGAGCGGGTGGTGCAAGCGCGCGCCACAGGCCCCTCCTTTGCCGGTACCGAAGACCTGGCCCTGCGCGCGCAACTGGGGGCGCAGGACCTTCAGGCCCTGGCCGCCGCCGATGCCCTGGCCAGTCTGTCGGGCCACCGGCGCCAGCAAATGTGGGATGCGGCCGCGCAGCACAGCGCGCCGCCCCTGCTGCGCGATGCGCCTGTGCAGGAGGCGCCGCTGGCGCTGCCCGCAGCGCCCGAGGGCGAGGAAATCCTGTTCGACTACGCCGCCACCGGCCTCACGCTGCGCCGCCACCCGCTGGCCCTGCTGCGCCCGCGCCTTGCGCGCTGGCGCCTGCGCACTGCGCTGCAACTGGCGGCCGTACCGCACGGCCGCACCGTGCGCGCCTGTGGCATCGTCACCGTGCGCCAGCGGCCCGGTACCGCCAAGGGCACGATGTTTGTCACGCTGGAGGACGAGACCGGGCCTGTCAACGTCATCGTTTGGCCGGACATGGTGGTGCAGTGGCGCAATGCCTTGCTGCGATCGCAGCTGCTGGCCGTGGAGGGCCTGTGGCAGTGCAGCGCAGGCGAGGGCGCTGCCGTGGTGCGCCACCTGGTGGCGCGGCGCATGAAGGACCTGACCCCGCTGCTGGGGCGCATGGCCCAGGCGCTGCAGGGCAGCCGGGACTTTCACTGACGGGCCCTGGCGGGTGCCTGCGCCAGGTCCAGCAGGGGCTTGCAATGGGTGTCGTCCGCGGCGGCGGGCACGGTAATGGGGATCAGCGCCAGCGCCACGGGGGCTGCTGCGGCGGCGACCACGGCGGCGGCGGCGCGCGCCAGCAGCGGCCCGGTCTCCACGCCCACCTGGGGGTCGCCGAACGTGCCCCGCACATACAGCGGCGAGCGCAGCGAGAAAAACTTCCAGTCCAGCGACTCGGGCTTGATGCGCAGGTCCAGCTCTTCGGTGCCCAGGTTGACGGTGCCCGTTGCTTCCACCACGGCATCCTCGGTGCTCATCTTCACGACGCGGGTGCGCGCCAGCCCGTCCTGCACGGTGAAGTCGGCCACCGCGCAGCGCAGCTGTACCTCCTTGTTTTCGCCAAACAGCTTGGCCACGATGACGCTGCCCAGGTTAAGTGCCGCCAGATCCAGCAGCTGCTTGCTGAGCCGCCCGTCCCGCATATACAGGCGCAGCTCGCCCGTGCCCCGGCCCAGCAGCGCGGCCGGGCTGTTGCCCGTGCTCTGCAGCGCCAGGGCGCCGTCCACCCGTCCCAGGCTCTTCTTCATGAGCTCCACCTTGGGGAACAGGGCCGATAGCTGCAGCCCCTCGACCTTGCCGGTGACCACGCCCTGCAGCGGCGCGCGCCGCCCGTCGATGCGGACCTGCGACTCGATCTTTCCCTGGGCCACGCCGAA
>DAIQRN010000228.1:0-4924 GCA_036786185.1 Acidovorax sp.
GTGGAGGGAGCGATCATGGTGGAATTGAATGTGGCAGGAATTATGACCCGCAGCCTTAGCGTGGGTTCACTCGCAACCGGTGTCCTTATGTATGTGATTTCTCGCACTGTCCGCCATGCCGTCTCCCGCTGATCCACGCTGCCAGCCATCCCGACCCCAATCCTCCCTGGCAGAGCATTCCCGCTTTTACCAGCGCCTGCACCGCCGCTACGGCAACGACCTGTCCTTGCTGCCTGCGGGGCCCCCCGTGCAGGCCACGATGGCGCAAGCCTACGACGCGTTGCGCGCGCGTGGCTGCGATATCGGCACGGCTCTGCGGGTGGTACGGCAACTGGTCATGGAACGCCTCATCCAGCTGGACTGCGACGCCCAGGCACCACTGGCCGACATTACCCGCGCCGTGACCGAACTGGCCGAACTGGCGCTGGACCGCGCCTGCCAGCAGGTCCGTCAGGAGCTGGACGAGCGCCACGGCGCGCCGCGCGGGCCGGACGGCCAGCCCGTACAGCTGTGGATCATCGGCATGGGCAAGCTGGGTGCGCGCGAGCTGAACGTGTCGAGCGACATCGACCTCATCTATGTGTATGAGCACGATGGCGACACCTCGGGCACTGCCGATGGCCGGGGGCGCATCTCCAACCACGAATACTTCGCGCGTGCCGTCAAGGCCATCTACAGCCTGGTGGGCGACACCACCGAGCACGGTTTCGTGTTCCGCGTGGACCTGGCCCTGCGCCCCAATGGCAATTCGGGGCCCCCTGCGGTTTCCCTGCCGGCGCTGGAGGAATACCTGCAAACCCACGGCCGCGAATGGGAGCGCTTTGCCTGGCTCAAGAGCCGGGTGGTGGCGCCGCTCAGCTGCATTGGAAGCACCGAGGTGCAGGCCCTGCGTGGCGTGGTGTTGCCCTTCGTGTTCCGCCGCTACCTGGACTACAGCGTGTTCGATGCGCTGCGCTCCCTGCACCGCCAGATCCGTGATCACGCCTCCAAGCGCAGCGCAGGCCATCCTGAGCGTGCCAACGACGTGAAGCTTTCGCGGGGCGGCATCCGCGAGATCGAATTCACCGTGCAGCTGCTGCAGGTGGTGCGCGGCGGGCAGTTCCCCGAGCTGCGCCGCCGCCCCACGCTCGACGCCCTGCAGCGACTCGCCCATGCAGGCCTCATGCCGCAGCAGACGGCCGACGCGCTGGCGCGCGCCTATGTCTTCCTGCGCCGCGTGGAGCACCGCATCCAGTACCTGGATGACCAGCAGACCCACGTGCTGCCCACGCGCGACGACGACCTGGCCTGGATGGCCCACACCCTGGGCTACCCCGACTGCTGCGCTTTTCTGCACGAACTGGACGCCCATCGCGAACTGGTCGCGCAGGAGTTCGACACCCTGCTGGGCGGCGCGGGCAAGAAGCAGTGCAACGGCGGCTGCGGCGGCCCCCGCGCTGCGGCGCCCCCCCCACCGCCCGAGCTGGAAGCCCTGCTGGAGCAGCTTCCACCCGGCTTTCGTGAACGCGTGGCCGAATGGCGCGACCACCCGCGTGTGGCGGGCCTGCGCGATGAAGCCCGCGCGCGCCTGTTCCGGCTGGTGCAGCGCACCGCGCAGTGGCTCAACGAGGGCCGCGTCACGGAAGAAGCCGCCCTGCGCCTGGCCAACTGGCTCGAACCCCTGTTGCGCCGCGAGAGCTACCTGGCACTGCTGCTGGAGCGCCCCTTGGTGCACGAGCAACTGCTACACCTGCTGGGCGCAGCCAAATGGCCCGCGCGCTACCTGCTGCAACACCCCGGCGTGATCGACGAGCTGGTGGGCAACTCCCTGCTGACCGAGCGCTTCGTGGTGGCAGATTTCGAGCGCGAACTGGCGTTGCGCCTGGCCTCGCTGCAGTCCACCGGCGAGGACGACGACGAAACCCTGCTCAATCTGCTGCGGCGCGCTCAGCACGCCGAGACCTTCCGCACCCTGGCACGCGACGTGGAGCGCCGCATCACTGTCGAGCAGGTGGCGGACGATCTGTCGGCATTGGCCGACAGCGTGCTGCGCATCACGGCACAGTGGTGCTGGAGCCGCCTCAAGACACGCCACCGCGAGAGCCCGCAGTTCGCCATCATTGGCTACGGCAAGCTGGGGGGCAAGGAGCTGGGCTATGGCAGCGACCTGGATATCGTCTTCGTGTTCGACGACGACGACGACCGCGCGCCCGAGGTCTATGCGGCCTTCGTGCGCAAGCTCATCAACTGGCTCACCGTGAAGACGGGTGAAGGCGACCTGTACGAGATCGACACCGCCTTGCGGCCCAACGGCAATTCGGGCCTGCTGGTGACCAGCTTCGAGGCCTATGCCAACTACCAGCAGCGCCGGGGCAGCAACACCGCCTGGACCTGGGAGCACCAGGCCATGACGCGGGCACGTTTCGTCATGGGCAGCGAGGCCCTGCAGGCGCGCTTTGACGCGGTGCGCGAGGCCGTCATCACGTCCGAGCGCGACCCTGCCGCCTTGCGCGAGGAGATCGTGCTCATGCGCGAGCGCGTGCGCTCGGCCCATCCCACGCGCGAAGGCCAGTTCGACGTGAAACACAGCCCTGGCGGCATGGTGGACGCCGAGTTCGCTGTGCAGTACCTCGTGCTCTCGCAGTCCGCCGCCCACCCGGAGCTGCGGGGCAACGTGGGCAACATCGCCCTGCTGCAGCGCGCCGAGCAGGTGGGCCTGCTGCCGCCCGGCGTGGGCACGGCAGCGGCCGATGCCTACCGCGAGCTGCGCCGTGTGCAACACGTGGCACGCCTGGACGAAGCGCCCACCCAGGTGGCGCCGCCTGCGATGCAGACCGAGCGCGACGCCGTGCTGGCCCTGTGGCGTACCGTTTTCCCGGCGACGTAACAAGCGGTTGCACTTTAGCGGGGCATTCGCCCCTGAAAGATACCTTGAATTCAAACAGTTGTTTGAATTGGAGTGCTCTAATCCGGGGCCATGAGTTTTGGCCCCGCTTTCATTCCCGCAGCCCAGCGCACCGCCCGCAGTGACGGCGAAAACACGCGCGCACGCCTGTTGCAGGCTGCGCTGCAGCTTTTCTCCGAAAAAGGTTTTTCCCAGACCTCGGTGCGCGCCATTGCCGAGGCCGCCGGGACCAACGTCGCGGCCATTGCCTACCACTTTGGCGACAAGGCCCAGCTGTACACCGCCACGTTCTACGAACCCTTTGGCAGTGGCAGCGACCTGATTCCCGCCTTCTCCGACCCGGCGCTGGACTTGCCGCAGGCGCTGCACCGCTACTACGCGGGCTTTCTGGAGCCGCTCAAGCACGACGGCCTCGTCACTCAGTCGCTGCGCCTGCATGTGCGCGAGCTGCTGGAGCCGACCCATGTCTGGCCCGAACTCATCGAGCGCGAATGCCGCGCGCCCCACCTGGCGCTCATCCAGGTGCTGTGCCGCCACATGGACACGCATGCGGCAGACGACGACATGCACCGGCTGGCCTTTTCGCTGGCCGGTTTGATCCTGCAGTTGTGGACCCAGCGCGACGCACTGCTGGCGGTGGCACCCCACCTGGCAAGCGCAGGAATGGTGGACACGTGGGTGGAGCGCCTGACCGGCTACGCCCTGAGCATGGTGCAGGGAGAGATCGCCCGGCGGCAGGTCGCACAACGGCCCGCGCGCCGCAACCCGCGCATTTCAAGGACTTCGCACAACAAGGAATCCAACGCATGACACGGAGCACGACCGGATGGATCTGGGCCGCCTTCCTGCCCCTGGCCCTGGGCGCATGTGCCACCACGGCACCGCCCGCCCAGGTGGCGGCGCCCCCGCCAACGGCGTGGCAGGCGCCCCTGCCGCACCAGGGTTCGCTGGGCGACATGGCTCGGTGGTGGACGCAGTTGGGCGACCCTTTGCTGGTCGAATTGATCGACGCGGCCCAGGCCGTCAGCCCCGGCATCGCCCAGGCCCAGGCGCGCATTGCGCAGGCCCGCGCCGCGCAGGTCAGCAGCCGCGCCGCGCTGCTGCCCTCGCTGGACGCGCAGGCCAGCGCCAGCCGGGGCCTCAACGAGCAGTTGGCACGCGTGGCCACCACGGCACAGGCCGGGTTGCAGGCCAGTTGGGAGATCGACCTGTTTGGCGCAAACCGCGCCGCCAAGACGGCCGCCGACGAGCGGCTGGCGGGCGCCCAGGCACTGTGGCACGAGGCGCGCGTGAGCGTGGCGGCCGAGGTGGCGCAGCAGACCAGCAGCCTGCGCACCTGCCTGGCGCAGCTCGATGTGACCGAGCGCGATGCGCAGTCGCGCGGCGAGACCTCGCGCCTGTCCGAGCTGAGCGAGCGCGCAGGCTTCACGGCCCCTGCCACCGCGGCGCTGGCCCGCGCCAGCGCGGCCGAGGCCCAGGCCCGCGTGGCGCAACAGCGCATGCAGTGCGATGTGGAGGTCAAGACCCTGGTCGCGCTCACGGGCTGGGAAGAACCCACCCTGCGCGCCCGCCTGGCCGCCCCGGTGGCCGCCGCGCCCGACACGCTGTTTGCCATTGCGGTGCTGCCCGCCCAGGTGCTGGCCCAGCGCCCCGATGTGTACAACGCCGAGCGCGACGTGGCCGCCGCCAGCGCCGACGTGGGCAGCGCGCAGGCACAGCGCTACCCGCGCCTGTCGCTCAGCGGCTCGGTGGGCACGGCCTGGGTGCGCGCCGGGGGCGTGACCACCGACCTGAACACCTGGACCATCGGCCCACTGGCCTTGAGCCTGCCCTTGTTCGACGCAGGCCGCCGCGCCGCGCACACCGACGCCGCGCAGGCGCGCTACGACGAGGCCGCGGCGCTGTACCGTGCCAAGGTGCGCCAGGCCGTGAGCGAGGTGGAGCAGGCGCTGGTGCGGCTGCAGAGCACGGCCGAGCGCAGCGCCAGCGCGCGCACGGCGGTCCAGGGCTACCGCGCATCGTTCGACGCCACCGAGGCAC
>DAIQRN010000229.1:0-4918 GCA_036786185.1 Acidovorax sp.
GCGCGTGCTGCAGCTGGCGCGCGCCGTGCAACTGGCGCCCCGGCATGCCGGCTACCGCGCTGAGCAGGCCACCGCAGACACCGAGGCACTGCGCCTGCCCGCAGCGCGCACGGGTTTTGACGCCGCCCTGGCGCTCGCCGGTGACGACTACACCAGCCTGGCCGGCGCAGGCCTGCTGGCGCTGCAGCAGGGCGACGCGCAGGCAGCACGCACCGAGCTGCTCAAGGCACTGGTGATCGAGCCGCGCTATGCGCGCGCCCAGGTGTGGCTGGCGGTGGCCGAACACCGGCTGGGCGAGCACGCCGCCGCGCTCGACTCGCTCGGCCGTGCGCGCGTGGCCGACCCCAACGACCCTTTGCCCTGGCAGATCGAATCCATCCTGCGCAACGACAGCGGCGAGCCCGAGGCCGCCATTGCCGCCGCACGCGAGGCGCTGGTGCGGCTGCCCTACCTCAAGTCGCTCAACCCGCTCGCGTCCGACAGCCAGGGCTCGGCCAACCTGGGCAAGGCGCTGGGCGACTTTGGCCTTGAGCACTGGGCGCGGGCCTATGCGCAGCAGTCGTACTACCCGCTGTGGGCGGGCAGCCATTTCTTCATGGCCAACCGCTACGAAAGCGACTACAGCCGCAACTCCGAGCTGTACCAGGGCTATCTGGCCGACCCGCTGGCGCTGGGCCTGGGCGAGCGGCAGGTGCCCGTTTTGCCCACGCAGGGCCATGAAGCGGTGTGGGCCGCCAGCGCCGAGCGCAACCCGGTGCACGCAGCCCTGGTGGGCGGCGTGACCCTGCGCGGGCTGGATGCCAGCGCCATGCCCATGGCCTGGCTGGTTCGTGCCAGTGGCCTGCGCATGTGGCCGCGCGGCGGTTCGGGTTCTTACTGGATGACGGCGCCCATGGCCACGCTGGGCTGGGGTGCGCGCCCCACCGATCAGCTGGGGCTGTTCGTGGTGCATGACCAGGGCCGGGACCGCGTGGGCTATCCCGGCGGACTGGACCTGGGGCCGGCGCGCTTCGATGGCGTGGCGCGCACACAGGCCGTGCGCACCGATGCCGGAGGCTCCTGGCGCTGGTCGCCTGACGCGCAGACGTGGCTCAAGGTGCACCACGCACGCAGCACCAACACCCGCCAACTCGATTTGGACGCCTGGGGCCCGCAGGACTCGCGCGTGCGGGACGCCATGGACGGCGTGATGCTGAGGCACGTGGTGCAAACACCGGGGCAGCGCATCAGCCTGGGGTGGGAGAGCGCGCGGGCCCGCGCACGCTCGGGCCTGTATGACCCGGGCGAGCCGTTCGAGGGCTCCGAGGACGCCACCACGGTGCGTTTCGACATGCCCTGGGTGGCGGGTGAATGGCAGCACGGCCCCTGGGCCTTTGAGGCAGGCGCGGCCTGGCCCCGCCTGCGCGCGCGCCATACCGACCGGTACTACAGCCTGATCACCAACGAGGACTTTCTGGCCCCAGCCATTGCCGAAGGCGGCCACGCCCGGCGCCTGCGGCCGCGCGCGGGCCTGTCGTACCGCTTCGGGCCGGGGAGGGCCCTGCATGCCGCCTACATCGAAAGCCTGCATGCGCCCGCATCGCACACGCTGGCGCCGGTGGCAGTGGGGGCCATCCCCATCGACTACCAGTACCAGCGCCTGGGCAGCCTGGCGCGCAAGCGGGCGGTGCAGCTGGACTGGGAGATCGATGCGCGCACCTTTGCCTGGGGCGTGCTCAGCAGCCAGTCCATTGCCAACCCCGCGTTGGCCGACACAGGCCGCCTGCTGGTGCCCAACCTGGGTCTGTCGGTGTCGGACCGTGCCGGTGTGCTGGCCCCTGTGGGGGCGTCGGGGCAGGTAGCGATTGACGCCTACAACGGCAACCCCTATTTCAGCCAGGGCCGCCTGCACCAGGCGGGCGCCGCGCTGAACCGGGTGCTCACACCGCGCTGGAGCGTGCTCGGCAGCTACACCTGGGCGCAGTCGCGCAACACCGGCGCACAGCACGCGGGCAATCTGCTGCCCGGTGTACCGCGCCACACGGCAGTGCTGGCCAATGTGTGGCGCCAGGGCGGGCGCGACCTGGCGCTGGCATCGCTGGTGTACCGCGGATCGCGCTTTGCGGACGAGGCCAATACCGCCGCACTGGGCGCGGGCTGGAGCCTGAACCTGGTGCTGTTCCGCGAATCGGCCGATCGCCGCTGGGCCTGGGCCGGCACGCTGCAGGCGCCGCTGCATGGCACGGTGCGCCCCACGCTGTGGACCACGCTGCGCTACCGCATGGATTAATGGTGTTTTTGGCCGCCAGCGCTTATCTGGTAAGCGCTGGCAGCTATCAAAAAAGAAGTATCCGGGTGTCTGCTCAGGCTGCAGCGGCGTCGGCCAGCGCCTGCAGCGCGGCGGCCACATCGGCGTCTGCCACGCCATCCACGGGCGCCCGCTGGCCCGCCAGCGCGCCCAGGCCCTCGCGCTGCAGGCGCGCAATCGCCTGGCCGGCTTCCTTGGGGGCATCAAACCCGGTGCTTTGCAGCAGCAGGCGGCCGTCGGCGTCCACGAGCTTGAAGTAGAACTTGCCGTCCGCCTCGCGGTATTGTTTGAAGGAGGGCAGTGCCGCCTTGGCCGTCTTGACGGGCTTGGCCGCAGTGGTGGCCTGGGCCAGGCTGCGCAGGCCCACGGCGGCGCGCAGCTCGCGGATGAACGGCGTGGCCAGCGCACGGGCGCGCTCGGCGCCGGCCAGCAGGGTCTGCTCGATGCGGGCAGGGTTGTGGATGAGCTCTTCGTACTGCGCGCGCATGGGGGCAATCACCTGGTCCACGCGCTCGAACAGGGTGTGCTTGGCATCGCCCCAGGCAATGCCGTCGGCATAGGCCTGGCGCAGCGCGGCGGTCTCTTCGGGCGTGGCAAACGCCTGGTAGATCTGGAACAGGGCCGAGCCCTCGACCTCCTTGGGCTCGCCGGGCGCGCGCGAGTCGGTCAGGATGCTGCCGATCAGCTTTTTCAGCTGCTCGCGCGAGCTGAACAGCGGGATGGTGTTGTCGTAGCTCTTGCTCATCTTGCGTCCATCGAGCCCCGGCAGGGTGGCCACGTGGTCGTCAATGGCGGCCTCGGGCAGCACGAAGTGCTCGCCGTACAGGTGGTTGAAGCTGGCCGCCATGTCGCGCGCCATCTCGATGTGCTGGACCTGGTCGCGGCCCACGGGCACCTTGTGGGCTTTGAACATGAGGATGTCGGCACCCATGAGCACGGGGTACATGAACAGGCCGGCGGTCACGCCGTCATCGGCTTCGCGGCCTGCGGCCAGGTTCTTGTCCTGCGAGGCCTTGTAGGCATGGGCACGGTTGAGCACGCCTTTGCCGGTGACGCAGCTGAGCAGCCAGTTGAGCTCGGGGATCTCGGGGATGTCGGACTGGCGGTAGAAGGTGACCTTCTCGGGGTTCAGGCCTGCGGCCAGCCAGCTGGCGGCGATCTCCAGCGTGGAGCGCTGGATGCGCGCCGGGTCTTCGCACTTGATGAGCGCGTGGTAGTCGGCCAGAAAGTAAAAGCTCTGCACGCCGGGCGTCAGGCTGGCCGCCACCGAGGGGCGGATGGAGCCGACGAAGTTGCCCAGGTGGGGCGTGCCCGTGGTGGTGATGCCGGTGAGAAAGCGCGTGGTGCTCATGGGAACGATGTCAGCAAGAAAGAAGAGAAAAGGTGAGCGTGCGGGGACGCACGTGACCGGCGCTGTCCGGGCCAGCGCTCCCGCGCAAGGGCCGCCAAGCCGCGTAGGCGGCGCTCCGCTTGCGGGCGCTGGGGGCGTCCTCCTCCCGCATCGCGCAGCGAGGCGAGAGAGGGGGAAGGCGCCGAAGGCGACTCAGGGGGTGCTTCATTTCAGTAGCGCGGTGAGGGGCGTGAGCAGCAGGTTGATGGCGCTGTAGCCTACGGTCATCAGCGGGCGCAGCCACAGCGTGCCCACCACGCCCGCGATGACGAGTCCCATCACGATGAAAAAGCCATAGGGTTCGATGCGCGAGACCATGTGCGCCTGCTTCCAGGGCAGCAGGCCCACCAGAATGCGCCCGCCATCGAGCGGCGGCAGCGGAAACAGGTTGAAGGCCCACATCACCAGGTTGACCAGCACGCCCGCGCGCGCCATCTCGAGGAAGAACCGCTCCTGCACGCCCAGCCCCACCAGCGCCACCAGCAGCACGGCCCAGACCACGGCCTGGATGAAGTTGGACGCGGGCCCGGCCAGCGCCACCCACACCATGTGCTTCTTGGGGTTGCGCAGGTTGCCGAAGTTGACGGGCACGGGCTTGGCATAGCCAAACAGGAAGGCGCCCGAGGTGGCGAAATACAGCAGCAGCGGCATCAGGATGGTGCCGACCGGGTCGATGTGCTTGATCGGGTTGAGCGTGATGCGCCCCATCATGTAGGCCGTGTTGTCGCCAAAGTGGCGCGCGGCGTAGCCGTGGGCGGCCTCGTGCACAGTGATGGCGAACAGCACCGGCAGGGCATAGATCAGAACGGTTTGGATGATGTTTTCCACCGGGGGATTGTCTCAGGGTGTAAATTACTATGAAAACAAGAGCTGCCAGCGCTTGCTGCATAAGCGCTGGAGGCTGATTTGGCTTGAAATTTGCGGCGGACTCAAAGCCCCAGCGCCTGCAGGCTGCCCAGCCCCTGGCGCACCACCTCGGGCTCGCCGCCGGTGCCCATGGGCGTCAGGTCCACCACGGTGGTGGGTGCGAGCGGGCAGGGGCCCGCATCCACGATGGCATCCAGCAGCTTCTCGTAGCGCGCGCGGATTTCCTGCGGGTCGTTGAGCGGCTCGGTCTCGCCCGCCGGGATCAGCGTGGTGGCCAGCAGCGGCGCGCCGTGCAACTCCAGCAGCATCTGCGTGCCCTTGCGGTCGGGCACGCGCAGGCCGATGGTCTTGCGCGAGGGGTGGCTCACGCGGCG
>DAIQRN010000230.1:0-4913 GCA_036786185.1 Acidovorax sp.
CAAGACGGCGTCATAGTGACCGATGCCCACAAGGCCATCTTGCGCGTGAACCCTGCCTTCAGCCAGATCTCAGGCTACGCACCCCACGAGGTCATCGGCAAGACACCGCGCATGTTGCGCTCCGATCGGCACACGCCAGATTTCTACGACGCCTTGTGGACATCGATTGAAACCACGGGCGTGTGGCACGGCGAGCTCTGGAGCCGACGCAAGAACGGCGAGGTGTTCCCCGAGCAGATCACCATCACTGCCGTCAAGGATGGCAACGGACAGGTCACCCACTACGTGGCCGTGCTGCGCGACATCACCGAGCGCAAGCGGCTGGAGCAGGAAGTCAACCATCTGGCGTTTTTTGACAGCTTGACGCAATTGCCCAACCGGCGGTTGTTCAATGACCGGCTGGGCCAGGCCGTGAAGCGTGCCCAGCGCACGTCATCGTCGTTGGCTTTGATGTTTGTGGATCTGGACAAATTCAAGCCCGTCAACGACACCTACGGGCACGCAGCAGGTGACTTCATGCTGCAGACGGTGGCAAAACGCCTGAGCGGCTGCCTGCGCTCGTCCGACACAGCGGCGCGCGTGGGCGGGGACGAATTTCTGGTGCTGTTGCCCGACATCCCCTCAGGCGCCGATGCGCTGGCCGTGGCGGAAAAAATCCGCTCGGCGCTGGCAGAGCCCTGCATTTCGCCCGAAGGGATCGAGCTGTGCATCTCGGCCAGCGTCGGCATTGCCATCTACCCGGAACACGCGCGGAGCGAGCATGAACTGCTGCGCCTGGGTGACCGCGCCATGTACGAAGCCAAGAGCGCGGGCGGCAATCGGGTGAAGCTGTTCAGCCCCGAGGATGGAGCTGGCCATTCAGCCGCCTGACAGCGCCCCACCACCGGAACACCCTGCGCCGACGAACCCCCAAAGCAAGTACCGCCAGCGATGGAAAAGCGGGACTGGTCTTGCACCCTGCCCGTAGGGAATCAGTCTCTTTTTGATAGCTGCCCGCGCTTTATTGGCGGGCGCTAGTGCCGGAAATGGCAATAAAAATCAGGACTCCTATCCCTGCATCTGCCACACCTGCAGCAAGCGCGTCACGCCAGGATCAGCGCGCACCCCACCACCGCCATGGCGGCACCTAGCCAGGCGCCCCAGGCAGGGCGTTGCCCGGTGCGCCACCACAGCAGCGGCAGCAACAGCACCGGTGATACCGACGACAACATGCCCACCAGCCCGGCGCTGCCATGCTGCAGGGCTTTCAAGATAAGCGTCATGCCCAGGGCCATGGCCAGCGCGGCACTGGCAAAGGTGTAGGCCAGGTCGCGCCACTGCAGGGCAGACTGCACCCGCGCCATCTGCAGCCCTGTGCACCACAGCAGCGCATGGCAGGCAAAGCCCGCCGTCATCCGCACCGCCGATGCGGCCACCGGGTCCAGCCCCGCAGCCATTGCGGGCTTGAGCACCAGCGTGCCCACCGACTGCCCCAGGGCAGACAGCAGCCCCAACGCCACGCCCGCAGCCAGTTGGCCCTGCGTGGCCTCCAGCCGGTGCGCCGCGCCCTCGCGCCTGCCCAGGGCAATGGCGCCCATTACGCCGCCCACCAGCAGCACGCCGCCGGGCACAGCCCAGCCTTTGAGCGACTCGTCCAGAAACAGCGCCGCCAGCACCACCGTGAACAGCGAGTGCGTGGCAAACAGCAGGCCCGAACGGCGTGGCCCCAGCCGGTTCATGCAGGCGAACAAGGCGGTGTCGCCCACAAAGATGCCAATCACGCCCGACAGCACCAGCAGCCCTATGGCCTGCCAGGCGGCAGAGCCGCCGTCACTCCACAGGCTGCGCCATTGGCCTGTGGCCAGCGCCATGCCCCACAGCAGCAGCGCGGCAAACACCATGCGCCAGCGCGTGAAGGCAAACGCCCCCATGCGCGCCGAGGCCGCGGCCGAAAACAAACTGGCCGTGGCCCAGGTGGCGGCGGCCAGCAGGGCCAGGCTTTCAGGCGGCAGCCAGCTACTCCACGCCGGGGCGCTCATGCCGCCCCCCGCGCAATGTGCGCGGCGTTGGCCCAGGGCCGGTGGCGAAATTGCTCCTGCAAAAATTCAACGCACACCCGCACTTTGGCCGAGCGTTCCAGCCGCGTGGGGTACACGGCCCAGATGTTGGCCTCCTGCCGCCACTCGGGCAGCACCTGCACGAGCTGGCCGCTTTGCAGCAAGGGCGCCACATCCCACATGGAACGCAGTGCGATGCCGCGCCCATCCACCGCCCACTGCACCACCATCTCGCCGTTGTTGGCCGACAGGGGGCCGCGCACCTTCACCGCCTGTTCCTGCGCGCCCTGGCGCAGGCGCCACACGCCAAAGGGGTGGTCGCGCTCCTTGATCACCAGGCAGTCGTGCCCCGGCAGTTCGGCCAGCGTGCGGGGCGTGCCGCGCCGCGCCAGGTAGGCGGGGGCTGCGCACAGCACGCGGTGGTTGTCGGCCAGGCGGCGGGCAATCAGGTGCGGCGCAATTTCGTCGCCCACGCGCACGTCCAGGTCAAACCCCTCGCCCGCCACGTCCACCAGGCGGTCAAACACCTCCAGCCGCACTTGCAGGCCGGGGTGGCGTTCCACCAGTTGTGACAGCACCGGCGCCACCACGCTGCGGCCAAAGCCAAAGCTGCAGCTCACCCGCAGCAGGCCACGCGGCTCGGCGCGGGTCACGGCCACCTCCTGCAGCAATTGGTCCATGTCGTCCAGAATGCGCAACGCCCAGTGGAAGACGCGCTCGCCCTCTTCTGTCACGCTCACACGGCGGGTGGTGCGGTGCAGCAGCTTCACGGCCAAGTCCTCTTCGAGCAGGCGGATGCGCTTGCTGACAAAGGCGGGCGAAGCGCCCAGCTCTTGCGCGGCCTCGGCAAAGCTGGCCTTGCGCACCACGATGGTGAAGACGCGCAGGTCGTCCGGCGACGGGTTTTTATGCACGATGTGTAAACAATGAGACCACAGAGCGCGGATTGTATTTGCTGAGGATGGCGCGAAAATGCCACCACTGCCAACCCAACACCCTCAAGGAGACCCATGTCCAAGACCTACCAGATCGCCGTGCTTGCCGGAGACGGCATTGGCAAAGAAGTCATGCCCGAAGGCCTGCGCGCCACCATGGCCGCCGCCAAGCGCTTTGGCCTGGATTTGCAGCTGCACACCTTTGAATGGGCCAGCTGCGACTATTACGCCGAGCACGGCAAGATGATGCCCGACGATTGGAAGGCGCAGCTTTCGGGCATGGACGCCATCTTCTTCGGCGCTGTGGGCTGGCCCGCCACCGTGCCTGACCACGTCTCGCTGTGGGGTTCGCTGCTCAAGTTCCGCCGCGAGTTCGACCAGTACATCAACCTGCGCCCCGTGCGCCTGTTTGAAGGCGTGCCCTGCCCCCTGGCCGGCCGCAAGCCCGGCGACATCGACTACTACGTGGTGCGCGAGAACACCGAGGGCGAATACACATCGCTCGGCGGCGTGATGTACGAAGGCACCGACCGCGAAATCGTCATCCAGGAATCGGTCTACTCGCGCCATGGCGCCAACCGCCTGCTCAAGTTCGCTTTTGATCTGGCCCAAAGCCGCCCCAAGAAGCACGTCACCCTGGCCACCAAGAGCAACGGCATCGCCATCAGCATGCCCTGGTGGGACAAGCGCGCGGACGAAGTCGCCAAGGACTACCCAGAGATCACCCTGGACAAGCAACACATCGATATCCTGACCGCCCGCTTCGTGCTGCAACCCGGCCGCTTTGACGTGGTGGCCGCCACCAACCTGTTTGGCGACATCCTCAGTGACCTGGGCCCCGCCACCACCGGCACCATAGGTCTCGCCCCCTCGGCCAACCTGAACCCCGAGCGCACCTTCCCCAGCCTGTTCGAGCCGGTGCATGGCTCCGCGCCTGACATCTACGGCAAGAACATCGCCAACCCGATTGCGATGATCTGGTCCGGCGCGCTGATGCTGGACTTCCTGACCCAGGGCCAGGGCGCAGGCCGCGCGGCGCACGACGCCATGGTCAGCGCCATCGAAGAAACCATCAAGAGCGGCCCGCGCACGCCCGACCTGGGCGGCACAGCCAACACCACGCAGGTGGGCGAGGCGATTGCCGCACGCATTGCGGCGGGCTGAAACACAGGCACAGGCGCGCCCGGTGCGGCGCGCTCCTGAAATGAGAGCTGCCAGCGCCTACCACACCGGCCTCGTACCGATCAAACGCTCAACAAAAAAGGCTCCTGAAACCCAGGAGCCTTTTTGCATGGTGCGCGAACGCCCGTATCAGCTGCCCGCCACCTTCATGCGGTTGACCAGGATGGAGCCCACCGTCTTGGCGCCATAGTTGTAGGCATCGGCACCCACGGCCTCAATGCCCTTGAGCATGTCCTTGAGGTTGCCAGCGATGGTGATCTCGTGCACGGGGAAGGCGATCTTGCCGTTCTCTACCCAGAAGCCGCTGGCGCCGCGCGAGTAGTCGCCCGTCACGTAGTTCACGCCCTGGCCCATCAGCTCCACCACAAACAGGCCCGTGCCCAGCTTTTGCAGCATGGCATCGAGGTCGTCACTGGCCTGCGTGAGGCGCGAGGTCATCACCAGATTGTGCGAGCCCCCGGCGTTGCCCGTGGTCTTCATGCCCAGCTTGCGGGCAGAGTAGCTGGAGAGGAAGTAACCCTGCACACGGCCGCCCTGTACCACCTTGCGCGGCGCCACGCGCACGCCTTCTTCGTCAAACGGCGAGCTGCCTTTGCCGCCCAGGATGAAGGGGTCTTCCAGAATATCGATGTGCTTGGGGAAGACCATCTTGCCCAGCGAGTCAAGCAAGAAGCTACTCTTGCGGTAGAGCGAGCCGCCGCTCACGGCCTGCACAAAACCGCCCAGCAGGCCTGCGGCCAGCGTCGATTCAAACAGCACA
>DAIQRN010000231.1:0-384 GCA_036786185.1 Acidovorax sp.
GTTGTTCCACGAATCCCTGGCGGGTGCGGTGCACCATGCACGTGGCCAGATGGCTTTGGCTGTGCACTCCGTGAGCCACAACGACAGACGAGCGCGCAACGAGTGCGCGCGCAGCGCGGGGTTCATTGCTGTCGGTCCTCCATCACATAGCCCATGCCACGCACTGTGTGAAGCAAGGTCTTGTCAAAGGGCAGGTCCATCTTCGTGCGCAGACGTCGAATTGCCACCTCCACCACATTAGTGTCGCTGTCGAAGTTCATGTCCCAGACCTGCTCCGCTATCTCAGTGCGAGAAAGGACTTCGCCCTTGCGGCGCAAGAACAATGCGAGCAGCAGGAACTCCTTTGCCGTGTTCTTAAGTTCCCCGTCCTCTGCCATATACACA
>DAIQRN010000231.1:394-4894 GCA_036786185.1 Acidovorax sp.
CCAGTACGAATTTGTCATCGTTGGCAGCCAGTCCATCCGTAAGCGCTCTATTGACCACGCCCTTGCACTCGGGTGCCCGTTGAGGCAATGAATGTTCTCTCGGCGTGGTGCGGTCTGCGACGCGCGAGAATCTGGGTCAACGCCGCATTTCACATTCAGTTGATGACAGACCCATTTGCTCCCTTGTCCGAGGAAGAGTTCGAAGAACTCGACCACTTTCTGCTGTTCGGCGTTGACACGGAAGAAGGCATGACCATGGACATGGTCGATGGGTTCTTGCACGCCATTGCGGTCGGGCCGACGACCGTACATCCCAAGCAATGGCTGCCCAAGATCTGGGGTACCAAGGAGATGATGCCTCCGATGGGTTCCGTCGAAGAGCTGAACCACATGCTGGGCTTGGTCATGCGCCACTTCAACACCATCATTGCCGGCCTGGGGGATGACCCCCGGGAGATCAGCCCGTGCTGGTCAACGATGGCCTACGACGGTGACGAGCGTGAATACGACGACGCAGAATCGTGGGCGTACGGCTTTGTCCAGGGGATGAGGCTTTGCTGGAAGGACTGGCAACCGTTGCTGTCCACTCCCCAAGGGCAAGTTTGGTTCAGACCCATTGCCCTGCTGGGCGAAGACGACTATTGCGTGGATCAGGACGAACTCACCCGAACACCGGCCATGCGATCGGAGCTGGCTCAACAAATCCCGCCGGCTGTTCTGGACATGCACGCTCACTGGCTGCCACTTCGGCTCGCTGTCTATCAGCGGGAGGTGGCCAAGTCGATGCAGCCCAAGGTGGGGCGCAATGATCCGTGCCCTTGTGGGAGCGGGGCGAAGTTCAAGAAGTGCTGTGGTGCTGCGGCCGATTTGCACTGAGCCATCTCGCGCCTCGAACTGTCAGGCGGTGGATCACCGCGCCAGTCGCCAGGGCAGCAAGGCCTCGTAGTCATCGACGGTCCTGGCCCGTGGAAGTGCCACTAGCAGCGAGCGCAGGTACTGGTACCCATCAACGCCGTTGACCTTGCAGGTCTCCAGCAACGAGTACAGGTTGGCGCTCGCGTTGGCGCCGGCCACGGTGTCGGCGAAGAGCCAGTTGCGTCTTCCGATGACAAACGGGCGGATCGAATTCTCGCAGCCGTTGTTGTCTATCGGGTAGTTGCCGCTGGTGACGAAGCGCTCCAGCTTGGCCCACTGCGAGGACAGGTAGTGCAGCGCCTTGCCCAGCAAACTGCCTGGCAGCACCGCATGAACGTTGGCCAGCAGCAAGGCCTGGATCTCTTGCAGCACGGGCACACTGTTGGCTTGGCGGCTATGCAGCAGCGCATTCGCATCCAGCCCTTGCTCTTTGGCCAGGGCCTCCACGCGGTAGAGCTTGCCGATCAGCGCGATGAACCTGGCCGCCAATTGCTCAGCCCCCCGGTTGGCTTTGGGCAAGGCCTGCAGCGCGTCATTGAAGTAACGCCGGCAATGTGCCCAACACCCGATTTGCACGAGCTTGTTCGCCAAGGCGATCTTGTTGTAGACCTCGTAGCCGTCGGTCATCAGCACGCCGCCCTCGCGCGCACCGACGTACAGAAGCTGCGCCGCCTCTGTGCTGCGTGAGGGTGAGTAGGCGAACAGGCGTATGGGCGGACCTGTGCCGCTGGCGCCTGAACCATCGGTCATCTGCGCCCACATGTAGCTCTTGGACTGGGCGCTGCGACCGGCCTCCTTGAGCACCTGAATCTCGGTCTCGTCACCGAAGATCAGCGGGGCGTCCAGCACCCGGTCGCGCAGCAGGTTGATGACGGGCTGCACCGCCTGGCCCACCCGCACCACGCTGGCGGCCATGGTGTTGCGCGAGAGGTCGCGGCCTCCGAAGCGCCCCAGCAAGGCCGCCTGGCGGTACAGCGGCAGGCCGTCCACATACTTGGAAGTGATCACCCAGGCCAGCAGGCCTTCGCTGAACAGCCCCTTGGGGATGACTTGCTCGGGCTTGGCCGCCAGGCGCAGCGTGCCATCGCAGCACGGGCAGGCGTACTTGACCCGCTCGTGGCGGATCACGCGCACTTGTTGCGGAATGATGTCGAGCTGCTCGCTGGCCTCCACGCCAATCTCCCGCAGCACGGCACCGTCGTGAGGACAGACACGCTCGGATTCGGGCAGTTCGTGGCGCACCACCTCGCGCGGCAGGGCTGGGTCCAGCGGCTTGCGCCCGCGCTTGGTCCGTTTGTGAGCGGGAACCTCGACAGTGTTGTCGTCGGCCTCGGTTTCTTCCTGGGCCGGCTGGGTTGCCGAGCCGAGCGCCTCGGCCTCGTTGAAGAACATGTCCTTCTGGTGGCCTGCGCTGGCCTCGCTCTTGGCGGCGAACAACTGGCGCTTGAATTTGTTGAGCTGCTCCTTGAGCAGGTCGCGCTCGGCGCGCGTGATGCGCAGCTCACCAGCGAGTGATTCGCTGGTCTGGCTGGCCTGGGCCAGCGCCTTTTGCAAGGCTGCAAATTCTTCGGCGGTGGGCATGTGAACCATCGCCTGCTTCGATCTGCTTGTCGCTCAGGCGGTTCCTTGTGCTGGGGATTTTGCGGCAAATATTCTCAGCAGTGGCATTGCTCATTTCGGCAGCACCAGCCTCACGCAACGCGCTCGTAGAACCGCTGTGGGTGTCGCTGTGTGACCGCCAGATCAATGCCATCAAGCAACCAGTGCAGTTGTTCCACCGTCAGCGTCGGCACCACCGCCTCGTCCGGCCAGATGAAGCGGTCTTGCTCCAGGCGCTTCATCAACAACCAGAAGCCGTTGCGCTCCCAGACCAGGATCTTCACCCGGTTGCGCTGGCGGTTGCTGAACACATACACCGCCGCCGCGAACGGGTTCATGCCCAGGGCTTGCTCCACCAGGATGGCCAAACCGTTGATGCCCATTCGGAAGTCGATGGCCGGGCGGTGCAGGTACACCGTCAGCGTGTCGTCGAGCCGGAACATGGCAGGCGCCCCAGAAGTTCAAGGACGGGCAGCAACCCACCCGGGTCTGCATCGCTGAGGTCGATCTCCACCCCATTGGGCAGTCGGGCGTGCAGGCGTGTCTTGACCTCAGCGGCGGTGACGGGAGATGCCTCGGGGGCCGCCAGCCGCAACGGCACAAAAGCACTGGTGCTGGCCATGGCCACGGTCGGCAGGTTGGCACGACTTGCCTTCAGGTCCGAGCCCATGCTCTGGGTGATCCAGCGGCGCAGCAAGTTGGCGTTGATGCCGCATTGCAGCGCCATGCGCGCCACCGACACATCCGGCTGCAGGCACGCCCGCACCACCTCGGCCTTGGCCTGCGGGTCGTACACGGCACGTCCATCGTTCTTGCGCCCCGTGACCAGGCGCCTCACCACCTCTGCATCGATCTCTGACATACGTGTCCACCTTGTTCTACATGGACACGTAGCTTCCCCTCTCAGACGCTCTGTGGGAAGACGTAGTTGGCGGATCGCTTACAATCCGTCAATGCCGGGCAGCATGCCATCCAGGATCAGGAGGTCGTACGCACCCTCCAGTGCCATATGCAGCCCATCAACACCGTTGTGAACGATATCGACGTTGTACCCCGCTTCGCCGAGGCCTTTTTTGAGGTACTCGGCGAGCTTGATTTCATCTTCAATGACCAAGATTTTCATGCATTGATTCTCCCGGAGATCGATCGCAGCATCGATTACAAATTCGTAATCTGAGTGTTTGCAACTTGTCCCCCCTGCCTTTTTAGAGTTCGCTGAAGGTCGTCGCACGTTGTGAGGACCATATCAAAAGGCAAACACCATGAACAAACAGACAAAACTCATTCTCTCGCTGACTGCCGCAGCCTTTCTGGCCCCAAGTGCAGCGATGGCCTCGTCCCTGTATCACGACGCAGGTGGCGAAATCGGCGCAACAACTAATCCGAGCCACACCTCCGATGACCTGATGCGCGGCGAAGTGCAGCGGACGGTTGACGCTGCACGCAAAGACGGATCGCTGGCCATTCTGTCTCGAGGAGGTGTGGTGCCGACCAAGGCCACTGAACCGGCAAAGACCCGAGAGCAAGTCCGCAACGAGTTTCTCAGCATGACGCCGCAGGAGAAGGCCAAGCTGAAAGAGATGCATGGCGGCTGATCTGCCGCACACCAGGTGCACCGACGGAATAGGTGCTCCCTGCGTGACCTCCATCGCGTCACGGTAGACCTACTGCGATAGCCAACCTTCACTTGAGTACATGCGGCCCATTGTGGGTCGATCCACCGTACTGATCAATGCCCTCGACACGAGATGAGCTTTAGACAGCGCGGCTTCGCGGAGCCTGGGCGATGGCCCACTCGTTGGGGGCAGTTGCTCCTGCGACGCCCTTCAATGGCAACAGAGAGTTTGGTTTTGTGGATCAGCGTGTACGTCGCGCTGGCCTACAACGGCTCTTTCCTGAGGGCGACCACGACTGGCCGCAGTTGGGAGGCGACAGAAACATGGTTTTTTGTCGGCGCACTGGTAATTTCATTGATTGCGCTGCACG
>DAIQRN010000232.1:0-2788 GCA_036786185.1 Acidovorax sp.
CGCAGACGCAGACAGCACCCGCGCCCAGGCCGACGCGCCGCTGCGCCGCGTCTATGCCAACCCCGAAGGCGCGGGCGCCCGCTAGAGTTTTTTGCCATGGCCACTTCCTTCGCCGTAGTCCCCAGAGCGCCATCGCAGGCGCTGCACACCGCCCGCCGCGAGGCCCAGCAGGCCGAGGAAACGGCGCGCGCCCTGCGCTCGCAGGCCCAGGCAGCGCAGCGCAGCGCCGACCAGGAACAGGCGCGTGCCGACAGCCTGTCGAGCCAGGCGTCCGATGCGGACCAGCGCTCAACGGCGGCCCAGCGCAGCCTTGGCAACGCCCAGGCACCTGCCGCGCTGCGCAGCGTGCCCTTTGTCAATGCCTCGGGCCAGTCCACGGGCCTGCTGCTGCACGCCGTGGCCTGAGCCACAGGCACCTCAGCATTCCTGCCACGCGCCTGGCGCCAGTCCTTCCAATGTGTACGGCCCGATGGCCGTGCGGATCAGGCGCAGCGTGGGGTGGCCCACGGCGGCCGTCATGCGGCGCACCTGGCGGTTGCGGCCCTCGCGGATGACGAGCTCGACCCACGCCGTGGGAATGGCCTTGCGCTCGCGGATGGGCGGGTTGCGCGGCCACACGGCGGGCGCGGGCTCCACCAGGCGTGCCTGCGCTGGCAGGGTGGGGCCGTCGTTCAGCACCACGCCCTGGCGCAGCGCGGCCAGCGCGGCCTCGTCGGGGATGCCCTCCACCTGCGCCCAGTAGGTTTTCTCCATCTTGAAGCGCGGGTCGGCGATGTGGGCCTGCAACTTGCCGTCGCTGGTCAGCAGCAGCAGGCCCTCGCTGTCGGCGTCCAGCCGCCCGGCCACGTACACGCCGGGCAGGGCGATGTAGTCCTTCAGGCCCTGCCACTTGCCCTCGGGCGTGAACTGGCTGAGCACGCCGTAGGGCTTGTTGAAGCGGATCAGGCGCGGGGTCATGCGATCGAAGGTTTTGAATGAAATCGGGCTCCAGAGCTTATGTGGCAAGCGCTGGCAGCTATCAATAAAGTAGTAGCCTTCAGCCCGCGATGAACAGCGCCGGGTCCACCATGGTGCGGTTGAGCATCACGCCCCAGTGCAGGTGCGGCCCGGTCACGCGGCCGGTGGCGCCCACCTGGCAAAAGGCGTCGCCCGCCTGCACCGCGTCGCCCACGCGCACATCCATGCGGCTCAGGTGGCAGACCATGCTGAGCAGGCCCTGGCCGTGGTCCAGCCACACCGTGCCGCCGTTGAAGAAGTAGTCGCCCACGTCAATCACCCGGCCCGGCAGCGGCGCCACGATGGGCGTGCCCGTGGCGGCGGCAATGTCCATGCCGCTGTGCGGATTGCGCGGCTGGCCGTTGAACACGCGCCGCAGCCCGAACGAGCTGGAGCGCCGCCCCGGCACCGGCACGCGCATGCGCAGCGACGGATGCGCGGCGCCCGCGGGCTGCTCGGTGAAGGTGGCCATCACCGCCGCCTGGTGGTCGCGCTCGCGCTCGTAGCGGGCCTGGTCTTCGGGCGAAAGATCCACCGTGCGGGGCGAGACCTTGAGGTGCTGCTCCTTGTAGCGCTTGGGCGCCACGGTGTAGTGCACGGCGCGCGTGCTGCCGTCCGCCGCGTGCACGGTGACGAAGGCATCGCCCGGCGGCGCGGCCAGGGCAATGCCCAGCACCGCCGTCCATTCGATGGCGTCGCCCACCACCAGCACGGGCACATCAATGTCGCCCTGGCGCACCCGCACCACGGGCCGTGTGGCTGCAGGGCCCAGCGACAGCCGCGCCACGCCGCCGGGCACCTGCAGCGCCTGGGGCCACACGGTGGCAGCGGGGGGCAGTGGCTTGGCGCCAAGGCCTGCCCAGGGCCAAAGCCACAGCCCCGCCGCGCTGGCAAGCGCGGTGCGGCGGTCGATGGAGGGGAGGGGCGTGAAGGCGTGCGGCACGGCGGCGGATCAATGCGTCACAAACTCGTAGGTCACGGCTTCGCTCTCCACCATGTCGAGCACGTCGTTCAGCTCGTCCTCGCTCTCGGTGCTGCTCCACAGGTCCTCGGGGTCGGTGGCAAACAGGGGTTCGATGGCGATGTCCATGAAGCGGCCATCGGCCATCTGGAGCACGGGCGTGCCTTCCGAGGTTTCGACCAGGCTCCAGTCGTCGGGCACGGACATTTCGAGTTGGATGGTGACGTTGAGCTTCTTCATGGCGGAGTCCTTGTGGGTGCAATCAATCGGGCGGGCAGGATAACCCGTTCGGCAAGGCCGCTGTCTGCGCGGTGCATGTGCCGCCATGCCATGCCCGCGGGTTCAGGCCACAACCGTGCGCACCCCAAAGCTCTCGCTGCCCTGCGCCCAGGCCAGCAGCCGGTCGATGTTGGGGTGCTTGCCGGGGAAGGCCTGCGCATCCGCCACATGCTCGGCGTACCACTCCAGCCCCAGGCTGGCCGCCGCGGGCGTGATGTGCCCACCGTACAGCGCCGCCAGCGCGGCATACACCACCAGCGAGCCGCCCTGGCCGGGCTTGTTCTCGATGGTGGCCAGCACTTGGCCGTCGGCGCCCAGCAGGTGCAGGGCGGCCAGGTGGCTGGCGCTGGGGAGCTGCTTCAGGCGGTCTGCAAAGTTCATGGTGGTAGTGAAAGGGTTTGTGAATGAAATCTGGTTCCAGCGCTTGATGGATAAGCGCTAGTAGCTATTAAAAAATGAGTGACCGAGGGGCCGGTGATACCTGGCCCAAGGCTGGGAGTATCGTTTTTCATGGTGCGTGCACCACGCGCGCCCCATGAAACTGGCGCTGCC
>DAIQRN010000232.1:2888-4892 GCA_036786185.1 Acidovorax sp.
CACGCCTGCCACACCCCAAACCCCGCCGAGCGCAGGTCAATGCCCACCTCGATCTCCCGGTCCACCGCTTCCTCGTAGCCCATGGGGTTGAAGCCCTCGTACAGGTCGGGCAGCAGGCGCAGGCCGTACTGCGTCACAAACCGGTTGGCCTGGATGCCCGCCTTGTGTTTGTCAAACCGCACATCGGGGTCCAGCCCCGTCATGCCCACGTACACGCAGGGCTTGCCATCGATGTAGCCGGGGTTGTTCTTGCGAAAGCGCGGCTCGTTCAGCACGTCCTGGGAGAGTTCAACCACGTAAACGTGGTGGTGGGGCTTGCTGCGGGCCCTCTGCGGTTTTTTTGCCATGGCGGGGTAGGGGATCGCGCTATTCTATGAACGCTGGGCCCCAGGGCCTCGCTGCCCACATCTTGTCCTGAGAGTCCGCACCCATGCCACCCACCCCCACCTATCCCATCGGCACGCCCGGCCAACCCTGGGGCGCCGCAGAGCGCGGGCAATGGCGCGCGCGTCAGGTGCGCCAGCGCAGCTACGCCGACGACGTGCTCCGCGCCATCGACGCCCTGGGCGGGACGTGGGAGGTACTGCCCTACGGCGACGTGGCCTATACCGACGCACACCACGCGCCCGAGCGCTTTGCGCTGCAGGCCCTGCGCAGCCGCCCCTGGCAGGCCGGCCTGCCCGGCGTGCTCGTCACCGGCGGCGTGCACGGCTACGAGACGAGTGGCGTGCACGGCGCACTGCGCTTTGCACAGCACCATGCCGCCGAATTTGCGGGCCGCGCCAACCTGCTGGTCGTGCCCTGCGTCAGCCCCTGGGCGTACGAGCGGTTTCAGCGCTGGAACTTTGACGCCATCGACCCCAACCGCAGCTTCCGCGACCCCTCGCCCGCGCAGGAGTCCGCCGCCCTCATGCGCCTGGTGGCGCAGCACCAAGCCCAGCACGGCCTCTTCACGGCCCACATCGACCTGCACGAAACCACCGACACCGACGAATCCGAATTCCGCCCCGCCGTCGCCGCGCGCGACGGCAAGGTGTTCGAGCCTGGCAGCATCCCCGATGGCTTTTATCTGGTGGACGACACCGACAACCCCCAGCCCGCCTTTCAGCACACCATCATCGACGCAGTGGGCCGCATGACGCACATCGCGCCGGCCGATGGCCAGAACGAAATCATCGGCTCGCCCGTGGTAGCACCCGGCGTCATCCGCTACGCGCTGAAACCCCTGGGCCTGTGCGCGGGCATCAGCGGCGCGCGCTACACCACCACGACGGAGGTGTACCCCGACAGCCCCCGCGCCACGCCCGAGCAGTGCATCGCGGCGCAGGTGGCGGCGGTGTGTGCGGCAGTGGAGTTTGTGTGTGGGGAAAAGAACTAGCTGAGGCGCCACTGCCTTCAGTGCCGGATTGGCTCTTGGCGCTTGATGGATAAGCGCGAGCAGCTATGCTAAAGATAGCGAATTTGACAAAGGGTTGGATTGCGAATCCTGCCCGCTGGCCGCTGGCCGCTGGCCACGCAGCGGGACCGCTTTACTTCGGTAGAGATTCGCTCAGCTGGACGGAAGTGCGTCGAGTTGTGACTTCAGTGCTGGCAATGCCGTCTGAACCGTGTCCCAGACCACTTCAAGGTTGATGTCAAAGTAGCCATGGGCAATGCGGTTGCGCATGCCGCGCATATTGCGCCAAGGTATTTGGCTGTGTTCAGCCGCAAAGGCTGCGTGCTGGTCCATCACCTTGGTAGCCGCTTCGCCCAGAACAATCAGGCTCATCACCACGGCTTGCTGGGTGCGCTTGTCCTGCATGAAGTCGGCCTGCGCCATGCCATCCACAAACGATTGCGCATCGGCAATGGCTTGCCGCATGTGATCCAGGTAGTCCGGCAGCCTGCTTGCGCTCATAGAGGTTTGGCTTCGCGAGCCACAGCGTCACGGAGCTTGGCGGGCAAATCCTTGAGCGTGAGGACATCCACCGACACGCCCAGCAGCTCTTGCAGCTCGTCTTGCAG
>DAIQRN010000233.1:0-4860 GCA_036786185.1 Acidovorax sp.
CGCGCTGGCCCTCGGCCTCGGCGCTGTCCACCTTCTGGCCGCCGCGCACGGCGTCAATGGCGGCCTCCAGGCTCTTGCGCGTGAGGCCGTTGTCCTTGGCGATCTTTGCGGCCTCGCCCTTGCTGTCGATGACAGCCAGCAAAAACAGCTCGCTGGCGATGAAGGGGTCGCCGCGCTTGATGGCCTCTTTTTCGGTGGCCTGCAGCACGCGGCCCAGCTCGGGGCCGCCCTGCACCTGCTCATGGCCCTGCACCTGGGGCAGGCGCTTGACGGCCGCCTCGGCCGCCGTGGTGAGGCCGGGCACGTTGGCGCCCGCGCGCTGCAGCAGCGCCTTGGGGCCGTCGTCCTGCTGCAGCATGGCCAGCAGCACGTGCACGGGCTCGATGTACGCGTTGTCATGGCCCAGCGCAATGGTCTGGGCGTCGCTCAGGGCTTCCTGGAACTTGGTGGTGAATTTGTCGAGACGCATGGGTAGATGTCCTTACGAATTGCAGAACATCTGGGGCAGGGAGTGCCTGATTTCAAGGCACCGCCTGCGGGCATCATGCTTATCATTTTGATAGCTACCAGCGCTTGATACACAAGCGCCAGAGGCCGATTTGACCCCAAAACCCCGTCAAGCGTTCTTTGCCACGATGCCCCAGCGCGCCAGCGCTGCGTCATCGCTCACGCGCGCATCCACCCAGCGGGCACCCTGGGCGGTTTCCTCTTTTTTCCAGAACGGCGCCTGGGTCTTGAGGTAGTCCATCAGGAACTCGCAGGCCTGAAAGCTCTGGCCCCGGTGGGCGCTGGTCACGGCCACCAGCACGATCTGATCGAGCGGCTGCAGCAAGCCCACGCGGTGGATGACGCGCGCGCCAAAGATGTCGAAGCGGCGAAAGGCCTCATCCACCATGGCTTCGATGGATTTTTCGGTCATGCCGGGGTAGTGCTCCAGTTCCATGGAGGCCACCTGGTCCCCCTCATTGCGGTCGCGTACGGTGCCCACAAAGCTGCAGACGGCGCCCACGCCCTTGTTCTCATGGCGCAGCACGGCGATTTCGCGGGACAGGTCAAAGTCCTCGGTCTGGATGGAAACGCGGGGCAGCAGGGTCATGGCGAGCGGTGCAGGCGGGGTGCGGCGAGCAGGGCGTGCTCTTCTTCGGCCACCTGGGTCAATTGGGTGATTGCGGGGGTTGGGGGCAGTTGGGCCAGCAAGGCCTGCAGGCGCGCTACGTCGGCCGCCGACGGGGCCACCTTGATCTGCGCAATGGCGGCGTTCGTGTTGCCGCCCTGGATCAGCGCCAGGACTTTGGCGGGCCATTCACTTTTGGGTCGTGCCATGGGAGGATTTTCAATTGTCTGTACGATTCGCCCGCACTGTACCCGCACCGCTGCCCCTTTTGCCCCCATGGCCACGCAAACCATTACCACCGAGCTGTACAAGCTCTACCCCTCGCCCCGCAATGCGCACAAGGACGTGTTCGAGCACCAGGTGTTCGTGCCCCACCCCTACGCCATCATCGACCTGGCCGTGATGGAGCTGGCAGGCAGGACCACGCTGTTTGCGGCCTGCCGGCTGACGGACATGAAGATGGGGCAGGTCGTGAGCTTCGAGCTGGTGGCCGACCAGACAAAGTTCGAGCGCCTGTTCACCCCCGATTGAAGGGCCCATGGACGACGACAACCAGATCCACGTGCCGCCCTCCTTCATGGCGGTGTACAGCGATGCGCGCGGGCGGCTGACGGACGCGGCGGACGCGGTGCGCCAGCGCTACGAACTGTGCGAGGACCTGGCCGGTCACCTGGTCGAGCATGCGCAGACGCTGTACCACGTGCAGGCGCCATCCGAGGCGGAGATTTTGCGGCGCATCCACGCGGGCCTGTGCACGGCCGAGTCGGGCGTGTCCACCGCCGAAGCCACCTGGGTGGCCACGCGCCTGGCCGAACTGCTGGCCTGGCCCTGCCCCGAGCTGCCGGGCTGACCGCCGCTATACTGCGCGCCATGCCCACGCACCAACGCTTTGCCACCGGCCCCGCTTTTACAGCGGCGGCCGTGCAATGCGTGGGCCGCGCCAAAAAACTGAAGCTCGTCTGACCGGAGCTTCGGTTCCGTCCGGATGAGCGACGGAACCCCCTGGCAGAGAAACTCCCCCTTCTTTTTCTCTTTTCACTTCCCGGCACTCCGCGCGCTGCTCCTTCCGGACGGTTCTTCCCCTGGTCGAACCCTGAAAGGAAGCCTCGCATGCCCTCCAACACCCCCACGCCCGCGTTCACCGGACTCTGGATTCCCCTCGTCACGCCGTTCCAGGACGACGGCACCGTGGACCACCCGGCCCTGGCCGCCCTGACCGCCCGGTTGCGGGGCCAAGGTGTCTCGGGCTTCGTGGCCTGCGGCTCGACCGGCGAGGCGGCTGCGCTCGACAAGGACGAGCAGCGCGCGGTGCTGGAGACCGTGCTCGAAGCCGCCCAGGGCCTGCCCGTGGCGATGGGGCTGTCGGGCTACCACCTGGGCCACGTGCTGGCCTTTGTGCAGGACCTGGCGCGCTATCCGCTGGCGGGCCTGCTGGTGCCCGCGCCGCACTACATCCGCCCGTCCCAGCAGGGCCTGCTGCACTGGTTCACCGCCATCGCGGATGCCAGCCATGCGCCGCTGATCGTCTATGACATTCCCTACCGCACGGGCGCCACGCTTTCCACCGAGACCTTGCTGGCGCTGGCCGCCCACCCGCGCGTTCAGGCCATCAAGGACTGCGGCGGCGATGCGGCCAAGACGCAGGCCCTGATCGCCGATGGGCGGCTGGCCGTGCTGGCGGGGGAAGACGCCCAGATGTTCGCCACGCTGGCGCTGGGCGGCACGGGGGCCATCGCGGCCAGCGCGCACTGGCAGACACCACGCTTTGTGGAGCTGATGGCCCTGCTGCGCGCAGGCGATCTGCCCGGCGCCCGCCATGCATGGCAGGCGCTGCAGCCCTGGGTGGCGGCCTGTTTTGCCGAACCCAATCCCGGGCCGCTCAAGGCCCTGCTGGCGCGGGACGGCGAAATGCGCAACCGGCTGCGCGCACCGATGATGGCCGCCTCACCCGCGATGGAGGCCCGGCTGCAGTCGCTCAGCCGCCCGTGACGGGCGGAAAGAACGCCACCTCGGCCCCGTCGGCCAGGGCGGCGGCTTCGTCGCTGAGCGTCTGGTTGAGCGCCACGCGCACCGCCCGGCCCCGCGCCAGGCTGCTGGCATGAGCGCCGCCGCGTGCGATGAGCTCATCGCGCAGCGCGCCCAGGGTGGCGGCAGCGGTGTCCACCGCCTCGTGCCCGGTGCCGATGGCCTCGCGGATGGAGGCGAAATAGCGAACCGTCACCTTCATGACAACAACTCCGAAAAAGCGATGTATTGCACGGCGTCACCCGCAGCAATGGTCCGGCCCGCCGGGTTGTCCACCACGCCGTCGCCCCAGGCGGCCGAGGTGAGCACGCCCGAGCTTTGGTTGCCAAACAGGTCCAGCCCGCCCGCCGCGTTGTGGCGCACGCGCAGGAATTCGCGGCGTTTATCGGCCCTGGGCCAGGTGAAATCAGCGCGAGCAGCTATGGTTTGAGGAGCTGCATTGCGCAGGCCCTGCAGGCGCAGCACAAAGGGCCGCACCAGCAGTGCAAAGGTGAGAAAGCTCGACACCGGGTTGCCGGGCAGGCCCATGAAATGGGCAGCACCAATGCGGCCATACGCAAAGGGCTTGCCGGGCTTCATGGCGATCTGCCACAAATCGAGCGAGCCCAGGGACTCGACGGCGGGCTTGATGTGGTCTTCCTCGCCCACGCTCACGCCGCCGCTGGTCAGGATCAGGTCGTGCGCGGCGCTGGCGTCGCGCAGGGCCGCCATGGTGGCGTCGCGCCGGTCGGGCACGATCCCGAAGTCGGTCACCTCGCAGCCCAGGCGCAGCAGCATGGCGCGCAAGAAGAAGCGGTTGCTGTTGTAGATGCTGCCTGGGCGCATCTGCTCGGGCGGCACCTCGCCGGGCATGACGAGCTCGTCGCCCGTGGAGAACAGCGCCACGCGCGGGCGGCGCGCCACCGGCAACTGGTGCAGGCCAATGCTGGCGGCCAGGCCCAGCTCGGCCGGCGTGAGGCGCGTGCCCGCCGCCAGCACCACGGCGCCGCGGGTGATGTCTTCGCCCGCACGGCGTATCCACTGCTGGGCCTGCGGCACGGCGTGGATGCGTACCTGGCCCATGCCAAGACCTGTGGGGTCGGCCAGGGCTTCGCAGTCTTCCTGCATCAGGATGGCGTCGGCGCCCAGGGGCACGGGCGCGCCGGTGAAGATGCGCGCCGCCGTGCCGGGCGCCAGGGGCTCGCCCGCGCTGCCCGCGGCAATGCGCTGCGACACGGGCAGCACCACGCCTGCGGCCGCAACGTCGGCGCAGCGCACGGCGTAGCCGTCCATGGAGCTGTTGTCGTTGGGCGGCACCTGCAGGGCCGAGATGCAGTCCTGTGCCAGCACGCGGCCGTCGGCATCAAAGGTGACGACGGTGTCGGTGCCGGGCAGCACCGCCGCCTGCGCGAGCAGCTCGGCCAGCGCATCGTCCAGGGGTTTCAGGGGTGTCAGGGGTCGGTTCATGCCAGTCCCGCTCCGTAAAGCGCCTCGTTGTATTCAAAGCGGTCCTGCTGCGCAAGCAGCCAGTCCACCACCTGGGTGGGCGCGTTCAGATCGAGCTGGGGCAGCTGGGTGGGCTGGGGGAGCTTCTCGCGCGCGTCGGTGGCCACGGCCACCACAAAGTCATCGTCGGGGTAGCGCACGGGCTTGGGTGCTTGGCCGGGCTCGGGCGCGCGCCAGACCTCGATCTTGAGCAGGTCGCTGTCCTTGAAGCCCTCCACCAGCACCCAGTCCACGCC
>DAIQRN010000234.1:0-4854 GCA_036786185.1 Acidovorax sp.
GCTGTGGGTGTTGGCAGCGCACTGCGTTTCATCCATGGGTTGAACTGTACGCCCCGTCAGGCCAAAGAAAAACTACTCAGTCTCAAACAGACTGTTCCGTTTTTTAAAACAATTGATGAGAACTCTGCCAACGCGTACTGCCTGCGCAATGGATGGCGGAGCGGGTCGTCAGGGTTTGTGCGGGGGTGGGTTGTGCGACCGCAGCGCGCACAGCGCCCGCAGCATTACGATGAATGGCTCCCTGGACCCCATATCGCCCATGAACATCGCCCATCTGCTGCGCCGCAGCGCGCAAATCCACGCCCGCCAACCCGCCGTGCTGCGCGGTGCCGATCTGCTCATGGACTACGCCACCCTGGGCGCCCGCACAGCCGCCCTGGCCGCCCATTTGCGCCAGCAGTGCGGTGTGCAGCCCGGCGACCGCGTCGCCATCTACGCGGCCAACTGCCCCGAGTACCTGGAGGCGCTGCACGCCATCGTGTGGGCGGGCGCCGTGTCCGTGCCCGTCAACTACAAGCTGCACGCCAAGGAACTGGCCTACGTGCTGGCCGACAGCGGCGCGCGTGTGCTGCTGGTGTCGCAGGAGCTCACGGGCGCCGCGCAGGAGGCGGGCGCGCCGGACACGCTGGTGCTGGGCAGCGATGCCTACGAGGCCGCCCTGCGCCACGCGCCCATGCCCGTGCACGACCGCGCGCCCGACGATGTGGCATCGCTCTTCTACACCTCCGGCACCACCGGCCGCCCCAAGGGCGTGATGCAGACCCACCGCAACCTGCTGGCCATGACGGCCTGCTACTTCACCGACGTGGACGACGTGCTGCCCGGCGACGCCATGGTCTATGCCGCCCCCATGTCGCACGGCGCGGGCCTGTACAACTACGCCCAGGTCTTGCGCGGCGAACGCCACGTGGTGCCCGCTTCGGGCGGCTTCGAGCCCGCCGAGCTGGTGGAACTGGCGGACAGCGTGGGCCAGCTCACCCTGTTTGCCGCGCCCACCATGGTGCACCGCCTGGTGGACCATGTGCGCGCCACCGGCGCCGACGTGTCGGGCTTCAAAACCATCGTCTATGGCGGCGGCCCCATGTATGCAGACGACTTGCGCAATGCCCTGGCCGTTATGGGCCACCGCTTTGTGCAGATTTACGGCCAGGGCGAAAGCCCCATGACCATCACCGCCCTGTCGCGCGCGCAACTGGCCGACCACACCCACCCCCGCTGGGCCGAGCGCATGGCCTCGGTCGGCGTGGCCCAGTCGCTGGTGGAGGTGCGCGTGGTCGGTGCCGCAGGCCAGCCCCTGCCCCCGGGCGAGACTGGCGAGGTGCTGGTGCGCGGCGACACCGTGATGCCCGGCTACTGGAACAACCCCGAGGCCACCGCAAAGACGCTGCAGAGCGGCTGGCTGTACACGGGCGACATGGGCGCGCTGGATGCCGATGGATTCTTGACGCTCAAGGACCGTTCCAAGGACGTGATCATCTCCGGCGGCAGCAACATCTACCCGCGCGAGGTGGAAGAGGTGCTGCTGCTCCACCCCCAGGTGCGCGAGGTCGCCGTGGTGGGCCAGCGCGATGCGCAGTGGGGCGAGGTGGTGGTGGCCTACCTGGTGGCGGGCGAGGGCGGGCCGGTAGCGGATGCGGCGCTGGATGCGCTGTGCCTGGAACACATCGCGCGGTTCAAGCGGCCCAAGGAATACCGGTGGGTACAGGCGCTGCCGAAGAACAGTTATGGGAAGGTGTTGAAGACGCAGTTGCGGCGAGGCAGCCATCCGCCCTGCTGACGGCCCCTCTTCGTCCCAGTAAACCCGGCAACCACGTGGGTATGGCGCCCCGCCTACCATGCCGGATATTTGCTTGCTAGAACCACCATGCCCACCACCCTCAAAATCGATTTCGTCTCCGATGTCTCCTGCCCCTGGTGCATCATCGGTCTGCAGTCTTTGGAACAAGCTGCCGACCGGCTGAAGGGCGAGGTGGCGCTGGACCTGCACTTTCAGCCCTTCGAGTTGAACCCGCAGATGGCGCCCGAGGGCCAGGACATTGGTGAGCACCTGCAAGAAAAGTACGGCGCGACGCCCGAGCAGAGCCAGAAGAACCGCGAGGCCATCGCGGCACGCGGGGCACAGCTGGGCTTTACCTTCAGCATGGACAAGCGCAGCCGCATCTACAACACCTTCGATGCGCACCGTCTGCTGCACTGGGCGCAAGAGAAGGGCGTGCAGCCCGCGCTCAAGAAGGCGCTGTTCAAGGCTTATTTCACCGACGGGCAGGACCCCAGCAACCACGAGGTGCTGGTGCGTGTGGCGGGTGAGGTAGGGCTGGATGGGACCGAAGCGCGTGCGCTGCTGGCATCAAACCGCTATGCCGACGAGGTGCGCGAGCGCGAGCAGTTTTACCTGCGCAGCGGCATCCATTCGGTGCCAGCCATCATCATCAACGAGCGCCACCTGATCCAGGGCGGCCAGCCCGTGGAGGTGTTCGAGCAGGCACTGCGGCAGATCGCCACGGCATCCTGATTGCTATATTACTAATAGCTGTTTGCGCTTGATGGATAAGCGCTGGAGCCTGTTTTGATTAAAAAAGGAGCCAATGGCTCCTTTTTTCATTGCCCGGCCGACCGTCTCACTTGCGCAGCGGAATGGCCGTGGCGCGGTCCACCGGCACGGCGGTGATGCTGTTTTGCGGGGAGCCATCGACCAGCTTCTCGGAGTAGGTCAGGTACACCAGCGTGTTGCGCTGGGCGTCCACCATGCGCACGATGCGCAGGCGCTTGAACAGGATGGACATGCGTTCGCTGAACACTTCCTCCTGTTTCTTGAGCGGCTCGGGAAAGCTGATGGGGCCGACCTGGCGGCAGGCGATGGACGCCTCGGCACGGTCTTCGGCCAGGCCCAGCGTGCCCTTGATGCCGCCGGTGCGGGCGCGCGAGACATAGCAGGTCACGCCCTGCACGCCGGGGTCGTCATAGCCTTCCACGATGATGTCGTGGTCGCGGCCAATCCACTGGAAGGCGGTATCCACGGTGCCGATCTTGTCGGCCCCGGCGGCCTGCACGGCGGCGGAGGCGATCAGCGCCACGGCGGGCACCAGGCGCACCAGGCGCTTCATGCGGTGGCCCCGGCTTCGGCGCAGCGCTGCGCCAGGTGTGCCAGCGCTTCCTCGACCTGATCGACCAGCACCAGGCACAGGTCGCCCGGTTGCAGGCGCGCCAGGGCGGCGTCGATGGCGATGAATTCGCCGCGGATCTCGTCCACGTAGGTGGTGCGCGGCGCACCGGCCAGGCCTTCGCGCAGCAGGGCCATTACCTCGCCGTCGGCGCGGCCGCGCTGGGCGGCGTCCTGGTACAGGATCACGTCGTCGAAGGCGGCGCCCAGGATGACGGTCTGGTCGCGGATGTCTTCGTCGCGGCGGTCGCCAGCGCCGCTGATCACCACGCTGCGGCGCTTGCCGGGCAGGGCGTCCACGGCGGCCACCAGGGCGCGCATGGCATCGGGGTTGTGGCCGTAGTCGGCGATCACGGTGGCGCCACGGTAGTCCATCACGTTGAAGCGGCCGGGTGCGTTGTCGCTGTCGTTCACAAAGCCCGACAGGCCGCGGCGGATGGTCTCCCAGGGCAGGCCCACGCCCCAGGCGGCGGCGACGGCAGCCATGACGTTCTCGACCTGAAAGCCAATCTTGCCGCCGCGCGTGATGGGCACGTCGCGCAGGTGGATGGTCTCGCGCCACGAGCTTTCCGACGCCACGATGGAGTCGCCGTCCACGTACACGGTGCGGTGGCCCTGGGCACGGTGGGTGACCATCACGGGGTGGTGGCGGTCGCTGGCAAAGTAGATCACCTTGCCGGGGCAGGCCGTGGCCATGGCGGCCACGATGGGGTCGGCGGCGTTGAGCACGGCGTAGCCCGTGGGGGCCACGTTCTGCACGATCACGCGCTTGAGCACGGCCAGGTCTTCCACCGTGGTGATGTAGTTCAGGCCCAGGTGGTCGCCCGCGCCAATGTTGGTGACCACGGCCACCTGGCAGCGGTCAAAGCCCAGGCCTTCGCGCAAGATGCCGCCCCGGGCGGTCTCGAACACGGCTGCGTCCACCTCGGGGTGCAGCAGCACGTTGCGGGCGCTCTTGGGGCCGCTGCAGTCGCCGCTGTCGATCTGGCGGCCGTTCACGTACACGCCGTCGGTGTTGGTCATGCCCACGCGCAGGCCCTGGGCGGTGAACAGGTGCGCAATCAGGCGTGCCGTGGTGGTTTTGCCGTTGGTGCCGGTCACGGCCACGGTGGGGATGCGGCCGTCGTCGCCATGGGCAAAGAGCTTGTCCACCATGGCTGCGCCCACGTTGCGGGGCTTGCCGTAGCTGGGTGACAGGTGCATGCGCAGGCCGGGGGCGGCGTTCACTTCCACAAAGCCGCCGCCTTGTTCTTCCAGCGGGCGCAGCACGGTTTCGGCCACCATGTCCACGCCGCAAATGTGCAGGCCCACCATGTGCGCGGCGGCAATGGCGCGCGCGGCCACGTCGGGGTGCACGTCGTCGGTCACGTCGGTGGCGGTGCCGCCGGTGGACAGATTGGCGTTGTTGCGCAGGATCACGCGCTGGCCCTTGGCCGGCACGGATTCGGGCGTCAGGTCCTGCATGGCCAGGCGGGCCACGGCGATATCGTCCAGGCGGATCTTGGTCAGCGAGGTGGCGTGGCCTTCGCCACGGCGCGGGTCCTGGTTGACCACATCCACCAGCTGGCGCACGGTGTGCTCGCCATCGCCCAGCACCTGGGGCGGCTCGCGGCGGGCGGCGGCCACCAGTTGGTCGCCCACCACCAGCAGGCGGAAGTCGTGGCCGGGCAAAAAGCGCTCGACCATCACGGTGC
>DAIQRN010000235.1:0-4846 GCA_036786185.1 Acidovorax sp.
GGCTGCGGCGCTCCCAGTCCTCCACGAGTTGGGCGCGCTGCTCCTGGCCTTCCAGCGAAGTGATTTCGCCCTTGATGGTGTCGAACTTGGCTTGTTGCTCGGGCGTGAGAGTGGGGGCGCTGGCCAGCAGGGCGCGGGCCTCTTGGACTTTGGCGGCGCGTTGCTCACGGATGGCATGCAGTTGCATAGGGGTCACTTTCAGAAAAGGTGCCCATGCAATCGCCGGGCGGGTTGTAAGTCGATACTGTATTTTTGTACAGTACGCATGAATTATCCCGCATTTGCAAGAAAAGCAACAGTTATTTGCTGTGAATTACTGATTTATTTGTGTTTCTTGCTGAAATATGTGCTATGGGCGGCGGTTTCTTGCTGTGAAGGGCTGGCCAGACGTGAAAAAACCCGCGTGGGCGGGCTGGGGTTACTTTTGTGGTTTAGCTCAATTTGATCTCAAACCAACAAAGTAACATTGATTGATTGCGTTACTTTACCAGTTGTGCTTAAATAAGCGAAACCATTAAAGTAACGGGCCATGTACAGCAAAGCAGCAACACGGATTGAAAACTATTACCGCAGGTTTGGCTGCGGCGGCTTTGAGGGGAAGTGCCTTGTTTGTGGTGACGCCTTCAGCTCTAGCCGGGAAGCAAAGTATTGCAGCAGCCGATGCGTGAATGACGCGGCCATTGCAGTCAGAAAAGCGAAGGCAGATGCAAAGCGAGCGGCGGTTAAATCCTGCGTCGCATGTAGTCAGCCGATTGAACAATCACCCAGCGCGAAGGTGAAACTGTATTGCGGCGCGGCGTGTAAGCAGCGGGCGTACCGTGCGAAGCAAGTGGACAAAATTACCACTTGATTTTCCACCTCCCCAACCTCGCGGGCGCGGCGGTGGGCTAGAAGTCGAGTTTGTCAGATTCCACGGCAGGCACGGGAGCCACAGCGCGGCGCTTTTTGGTGACGTGGTACGCCGTCAGCACCTGGCTGGCCACCAGGTCTAGGGCGGGTTTCGTTTCGCCGTTTTTGTCAGTCCATACCCGTGGCGTCAAAGTGCCCGATAGAGAGACGCTCGCCCCATCGTCCAGGGCCATCAATGTGGTGCATGGCGCAACGTCGAATGCGATCACGTTGACAAACAAGCTCTCACCATCGCCAGCGGCTGCGCGAACCTTTGCCACCACAAACTGGTTGCCGGTTTTGGAAGTGCGCGTCGTTGGCTGCCCATAGACTTTGCCGGATATGAGTGCATCAATCATTTAGAAAATTTGTGAAAAAAGGGTGCAAATGTCGGCGCCGATGGGGCTCCCACCTCTGAATTGCCATGGGGTACAGGGTGCAATTCCCACGGGTATCTGATATGGCTTTGCAACACCTACCCAATCAGCCACCGGGAAACAGTAGCGTGGTTCACGCCCACAGCAGCGGCCACCTCTCGCTGGGATTTGCCTTCACCGATCAACCGCATCACCTCGGGCATGAGGGCTTCACGCTTGGCGGCTCCTTTGCGGGCACCACGTTTTGATTGCAGCTCCCGGAACGTGGCCGGGTCGAAGTGCTTCCACACCCAGCGGGCACACGATGCTGCAATGGCCCTCACCTCGGCTACAGGCAGCGGTACGGCAAAGCCTGCATTCAGATCGTCGGCAAGGTTGCGCAGAGCCTCTTTGTAGTGGTCGAACCCACCAGGCAACCAGAACCGGCGCACCAGGCTGTAAGACAAAGGACGGAGCCGCTCGAATAATTCGCAGTTGCGGCCTAGCCCTGCATAGTCTGGGTCTGCGAGCCGCTTTTTCATATCCGCTATGCGCGGTAAGTCCACCCAGTCGGCAAGCTCGGCAAGGGAATATGTGTCTGCCCATTGGCGTGTGCTCCAGCTCGAATGCAGCGGGTTCTTGCACAGGTGGCCAGAGTAGCCGGGGTCTGCACCTAGCTTGCGTCGTATGCCCTCCTGCGCGGCGGCAAGGTAGAGCAGCGGGCGGTGGCGTGCGGCCTCTGTACGGGGTACAGGTGCCTGCAACGCATACAGCAGGTGGGCGTGCCCATTGGCGGGGTTTTCAATGGCCAGCGTAGGCGGTGGTGCGTTTAACCTGTCCCACGATGTAGCTGCGTCGCCGTGGTCAACGTCAAAGGCCAGCCAAACCACTTTGCCGCTGGTGTTGGGCTGGATATTTTTGTACGAAATTGCAACGTCGCGGCCTCTTACGGTCTGGCCATCGCGTGGTTCATTGGTACAATATGGACGCCTTGGAAGTGTTTCTGTAAAGAATTTGAGTGCTGCCCGCATTTAAGCCTTTCATGGTCTAAGCCCTGCCGTCTCGTCCACGGTCAGGGCTTTATTTTTGGCTGCAATTCTATACAGTATTTAGGGTTTCCCCGCCGGGTGGCCTATCGCCTTCAGTGCGCCTAGCAGCTCACGCTGTACCGCACCCCAATCTGGCACCGTGGCGAAGTTTTCGGGGTTTACCTGCGTCCTGGCGAAGTGAATAGTCGCCTGCGCAGTAATAGCCGCTTGCACAAGTTGCTTGACGGCCTCGGGGTCGCTCAGGTTGTCGCAGTAGCGCCATGCGTCAGACACCTTGCACCTCCCACAGCAAGGCGCGCAAAGCCTCCTGACGCTCATACAGCGGGTCGGTGGCCTCGATAGGGCACTGCCCAGGCTTTAGGGTGGTTTCCACGGCCTGCATACGGGCGCGGATGATGGCCAGCTCTGCGTAAATTTCGGTGGTGGTCATTGCTCAGTCCCTTTCAGTGGTGCCTTATTGTACGCACATACATACAGGCGCACAAGCATACAAACCTACTTACGCACCCATGCGTCCAAGGCTTGGCGCACCAGGTCAGCCACTGACACGTTGCGGTCTAGGGCTTCTTGCTTGAGTACCTTCAGCTTGGTGCGGTCGATAAAGAAGTTGAAGCGCACAAGTTCACCTTGCGCTGCGGCGGCGGTGGGTATGTCAGCACGCACCTTGTCGAGTGATTTTGATTTGATGCCAGTTACAGCCATCTTGCGGCCTCCAGTTCTGTGATTACTTGGTTGATTTCAGATTGCGCGGCGGTGTCCGTCAGGTCGAACACAGATACCCCGTCCGACAGGGCTTGTGCAAAGGCGGTGCGGTTGCCCACGGTGCTGGTCAACTGGTCGAAGCCGTAGCCGTTCCAATCGCCGTCCTTGATGATCTTCGCCAGCTTGGTATTGGCAACGGCGCGATTGACCAGAAAAGCCGCGTCGATTTGCCCCCCTGCGTCCAATCGAGACTGGATCAGTTTCACAGTGGCAGCGCTTGCCCACACGTCCGCGCCAGATGGTTGCAGCACGATCAAAGCTATGTCAGACACACGCACCACAGCGGCAGCAAGATATGACGCCCTGGCCGGTGTGTCGATCACCACAAAGTCAGCCACCAGGCCACGCAAGGCGGCGTCAAGCTCTTGTGGTTTGCCGACTGCCAGCACTTCGGGCAAGTCGGCACCCTCCGGACTAGCGGCCCTCCAGTCGGTTGCCGTGCCCTGCGGGTCTGCGTCGATCAAAACCACGCGCTTACCCTTGCGGTGTAGTGCGGTGGCCAGATTGGTGGCAATGGTGCTTTTGCCGGTTCCGCCCTTCTCGTTGATCGTGGTGATGATCTTCATTTGTGCGTCCGTGTGTTTGTGTGCGGTTAAGTATATACGCACAGACACACAAGCGCATCAAAAGAGCGGCAGTTGATCCGGGTTCGGTGGTTTGAACTTGCGCGGCATGTTGTTCTGCTCAAACTGCCGTGCCTGCGCCTCGGTGATGTTCTGGCCCACCACGCTATCAATCCAGCCTTGCAGCGGTGGCCACTCCAGGCCGATGGCCTCTATCTGCGCACGAGTCCAGGCACCTCGGGCGGTGCGGTGCTTCATGATGTATTCGCGGGTCAGCTGCATGGCGTGATTCTGTACGTTCACAGGCCATGCTTGTTCCCCCGTGTGGATAACTCACCTGCCCCCACCACAAGGGCGGGGACAGCCCTTCGGGTTCGTGAGTTACCCACACTCCGCTGGAGCCTACGGCCTGACGCGCTGCGCTTGCCGAATACCCTATTAAAAGTTTCCCATGGAGACAGGGCTCCAGACTTGTCCCCCCTTTGTCTTTGGCTCCCTTAGGTGCATGCCGGATGGTGGGGTTGGTGGGCTTCGGGAAAGCTTCGCCCTACTCGATGCGTGTCGAGTTTTGCGCTTTCCCGATGTATGCCGGACGGAGCCTGTCGGAGCCTGCAACGGGTCTGTATGGCTGGCGTAGCCGTACAAAAGCCGCGTTCACAGGTTCGCCCTGCCCCTCACCCGGTCGCGGCTAAAAGCCTCTCGGTGGCGCTGTGGAAGGTTCCCGCTGTAGCGCCTGGCCATGGTGTTCCAGCCGGGAACCAGAGCGCCGTGAGGGTGACAAGTCTTAAAGAAGCTGTACCACGGCGCATGGTTGACGTGCAAAACACTATGCAGTCTGTCCGGGGTTTTGGCATAATCACTCGCAACGGAGCGATCAGGCGTTTACCCGCGTTTAGAACTGTTTCACTCCCAGAAAGCCGCATTCCTGCCAGGGTCTGCGGCTTTCGGCTTTCTAGGGCCACTAGAGAGCGAAAACGTGGCGCGATGATACGCCATCTGTCCGGGCGCTACAACTACGCAATCGCCTTGCACATTAGCACCAGCTCCCGATTGCCTGAGCGCACGTCCACCAAGCTCTCGATGCCGTAGATAGTGCCGTTATGGATCACGCGATCCTCGGCAGTCATCCATGGGCGAAACCGCATCCTGATTCTGGCCGTCACTTCGGACACGGCAGCTTGAGCGGCCAGGTACTCCCGGCCCGTCAGCGGCTCCACAGCGGCCCAGC
>DAIQRN010000236.1:0-4842 GCA_036786185.1 Acidovorax sp.
CCCCTGGCCCCGTGGCGCCCGCCGGCCCGGCCCGCCTGCCCGGCTACCACAGCGATGCCGTGCACGGCTTCGCCCAGCAGGCCGCGCGCGCCCAGCTGCCGCCGCAGCCGCCGGTCACCCCGCACGAGCGCAGCCCGCAATGGCGGGTACACAGCATCCAGCTCTCGGCCAGCGCGTCGGGCGTGGAGCTGCACTTCAGCGGCGCCCCAGGCGCCGACGCCACTGCCGACCCGGTCAGCCTGACGCTTGCCGCCCAGCCCCTGCGCCAATGGCTGTCCATACTGCAGCAGCAGTACCACGAGGCCGAATGGCCTACGCAGGACTGGCCCGCATGGCTGGCGGCAGCACCCGGCCCAGTGGCCCCCGCGGGCCGGGCCATGCTGCATTAGGGAATGCTCTTAAAAAAAGAGCTGCCAGCGCTTACCCAGTAGGCGCTATCGGCCGATTTGCCTGATCAGGTACATGCCTCAGAAAGTACCGTCATGCCCGCGTAGGCGGGCATCCAGTCTTTGCAGGAGGCCATGGATTCCCGCCTTCGCGGGAATGACGATGCGCAGAGAAGTGCATCGAGTCGCGCATCGCTGAAGCCTTGCTGGACACGCCGGTCGTGTTGCTCGCAGACCCGCGCCAGGCGGGCAAGACAACCCTGGTGAAGCAAATCGCAGACCGACAGGGGCTGCGCTATCTGGTCGGCCCTGCAAAATTCACGCAACCGCCAAGGCCGAGCGATCTACGCCGGTCTTCCTTGCCCTCTGTGCCGTTGTCAGCGCTGCGGCCAACGTGGCGAGCAGCGCAGATAGCGGCGCAAAAAGGCCCTTGAGCCCCAGACGCACAATCGCGCGCAGCAGCCAGCGGATGTTGTAGCCGGCCGCACACAGCACCGCGTGCAGCGCATCGCCCGTGGCGCCGTGCAGCCAGCACCGGTCCATGGCGTTGTCGTGTTTCAAGTGCCCGATGGCCGGCTCCACTGCCTGCCTGCGGTTGAGCCAGCGCCGTTGCTGAGCCGTCAGGCTTTTGAACTTGCCCCGGTGGATGATCTGAATGCCGGGGTTGTCCGCATCCACGCCCCGAAAGCCCAGATCCACGACCACCTGCTTGGGCTTGGTAGCGGTGTCCTCCGTCAGGATCTGCACCTGCTCCAGTTGCTCGGCCAAGGTGTGGCCGTCATAGGGGTTGCCGGTGAAGCTGCGCGCACCCACCATCAGGCCTTGTTTGTGCGTGACTGCCACGCTGACCTTCACGCCGAACTCGTAGGGCTTTCTGGCCTTGCCTTTGCCAATGCACTCCACCTCGGGCGCGTGCAGGGCGTACAGCTTGTTCTTGTCCTTCGGCCGCTGGCTGCGAATGCGTTCGGCGCGTTGCATCAGGGTGCGCAGACTGTTCAGTGCCAACGCCGTTGCCTCGCTGGCCTGCTCCATCTTGCGCCCCTGATTCAGCCTCGACCAACTCGCTCACCTCCAGGACGAGAAGTTCAGATCGAGGCCAGTGGGTGTAGAGAGCGAGTTGCACCACGAGGGCGGGCCGCTCGCCCGGATTCACTGCAAAAAAACCGCCCAGCACCTTCTGCAGTTGGGCGTAGTCCTTCATGTCGAGCCGGTGGATCACCGCTGGCGGCAGTTCGGCCAGATTGGCGATCAGCCGGATTTTGCGTTCGGCATCGGTGCCGGCGGCTTTCTGCGCGGTGAGATGGTCGCCCACCGTGGGGCGGCGTAGCGCAATCTCCTTGATTGGCAGGCCATCATGTTCGATGGGGAAAGTGAGGGTGATGTGTTCAGTGGTGTTTACCGTGATTCCTTTGAAAGCGTGTGTAATGAATACGAGTGGGACAGGCGCTCTGGAAATTAACGCCAATTTTGACTAAACTTCATGCCAAATGGCTTTACCCCATAGGAGAACATCATGACCACTGCCAGCGTGCATTCCTCGGTTGCTTCGGCGTTGAACCTTCTCGGTGGCGAGGCGGTGCTGCATGCCCGCCCCCGGGTAGTCATGGACTGGATTCCTCTGGTGCGTCGGGGGCTGCCATCAGCCTCAGTCGATGCCCTGGTGCGTCTCACGCGCATCACGCAGACCGAGCTGGCGCACGCACTGGCCATTCCGGAGCGCACACTGGCCAGGCGCAAGCGTGAGGGTGCGTTGTCGGCCGAGGAATCCGCCAAGTTCGTGCGCTTTGCCCGCGTGGTCGAGCGCGCCGAAACCGTCTTTGAAGACACCGACAGTGCGCTGAGTTGGCTGCAAAGCCCGAATGCATCGCTCGGTGGCGTGACCCCTCTGTCGCTGCTGGACACGGATATTGGTGCCGACAGCGTACTGGACACCTTGGGGCGGATCGAGCACGGGGTGTTTGCCTGATGCGCACCGTCTGGCGCATCACTACTGCGCGCTTTGCTCAGACAGCCTTCAGCGGTGAAGGCGCGAGGCTTTACGGCGGGCGCTGGAATCCAAAGGGCTGGGAGGTGGTCTATACCGCCGAATCCCAGTCTTTGGGCTTGCTTGAACTGATGGTGCAGGACGATCCCTTGCGGGCGCACTACGTGCTGATTCCCGCACAGCTGCCTGACGATCTGCCCGAGACACGCATCAACATCGAACAACTACCCGACGATTGGCGCACCATCGGTGCGAGAGATGTCCTTCAGTCCATGGGGCAAGCGTGGCTGCAAGGTGCCCAGACGGCGCTATTGAGCGTTCCCAGCGCCGTGGTGCCGGCGGAGCGCAACATTCTCATCAACCCACGCCATCCGGATTTCGCCCGCATTGTGTTGGGGGCCCCCCAGTCCTTGCATACTGATACTCGCCTGCTGCGCAATCTTGGCAAACCCATCTGACAGCAGGTCGCCGTGCCCCCCGGCGGCCACCCAAATTCCCCCACTGATGGCCACCTCAAACTCACCCACCTGAGTTGATCGGGGACAGGAGGTAAGAGCTGGCGCCGTCGGCACCTGTTGGCAGGACACATTGAACTGGGTCTTCCCCGAGGGAAGGCCAAGGAGTGAATGTCTTGAAGCCCAACAAGCGCGCAACGATCCTGACGCTGCTGGAGCGCGGTACACCCCAGCGAGAGATAGCCCGCATTACCGGCATAGACCGCAAGACGGTCAGAGGCTACCGAGAGCGGTGGCTGGCGAAGCAGGCAAATTCCCCCGGGGTGGTCACCGGCTCGCAGACGGCCGTGGCCAGTGCTGGTGCGCAAATTCCCCCACCCTGGCCACCGGCTGGTGTGCCGGTGGCCACCAGTCGGTGCGACAGGAACTGGGCCGGCTCACGGAAGCGGGTATTAACAGCTACGGCGAAGACATCGACCGCACAAAGGGCATCGTGCTGCTTGAACGTCACCGGGTCAAAGTCATCGTGGGCAAGCGGGTGTGCCCCAAAACTGGCTGCATCACGCCAAAAACCGCGTGGCGCACGGTGAAAGTGCTGGTGGCGAGCATCAAGACTCGCCTCGGCGACTGGTCGCTTGTGCCGAAAAAGCACCAGGCGCAGGCTATTACCCAGGCAGAGCAGCGGTACATGGAACAGCCGGACACGCCGGCCACCTGAGCCGCTGACGCGGCTGTGGCCGTCGCTCCCGGAGGCCCTGGCTGCGCTGGGGCTGATTCCGGCGCCAAGTCTCCGCCTTGGCGGCGCCTGAGGCGCCCAAGCACTCCCCAAAACGCCGTCAGCCGCGACAGCGGCAGAAATCCCACGCCTGTAGGGCGGCAGGCGGGGAAAAAGGATGCAAAAAAAGCCCCCCAAAACGAAGTCTAGGGGGCTTTGTGGGCTTGTAAGTGCCGTTTTACGCCTCGGAGGCTGCCATCCCCGCCACATGGGCAAGGATGACCGCTTCTTTGAGCGGAAAACTTTACTTAGTTATCCAAGAGATTTGACCAAAAAAACCATGCCCTACCCCCTGGTATTTGCGGCAACAGCACCCGACTTACGCGGCCTTGGCTTCGAACACCCTCTTGGCTGCCGCCAGGCCACGCAGGCAGCGCTGCTGACGGTGGGCGGCCAGCTCGATCAGCTTGGCGGGCGTGCCCACGGCGCTGGCAAAGTCCTTGAAGAAATGGTCGGCGCTGGCAATAAAGGCCTCGGCATCCATGCCCAGGCGGCTGAGCAGGCGCGACGTGCTGGCGGGGATGGCCCCGCGCTTGCTCGGATGCACGACGCGGCCCATGGTATCGACCAAGTCCAGGTATTCCTCCAAGCCAAACGGCACCGCCTGCGCAAAGCAGCTGGTGGGGTCAAACGGCATCAGCGGTGCCTCGGGCAGCGCCGATAGCTCTTGCTCTGAGCGCAGGCTGGGCCATGGTGGGCGCGGCGTGGGGGCCGCTTCACCCGCAGCTTCTGGGGGCAACGCGGGCAGTGCGGGCGCCGCCACAGGTGCCCGCACCGGCTCAAAAGCCCGGCCTTGCAGCTCGGCCAGGCGCGCGGCAATAGAGGTGTGTGCGCTGTCCTCAAGGCTCTGGGCCATGCCAGCGCGAATGGGGTTCAAGTCCACGTAGGCCATGGCAGCCAGCAGTGCCTGCTCATCGAGCAGCGCCTGGCTTTTAAAGCGCCCTTCCCAAAAGCGCCCCGTGCAACCATCCTCGGCATTGGCCTGGCGGGCAATGGTTTCGTTGAGCACGCGCATAAACCACGACACATCGGCCAGGCGCTGGCGGTACAGCGCGGCAAACTCGGCCACCTTCAGGCGCTCTGCCTCGCCCAGCAGCGCACCGCCCAGGTAGCGCTGCACCAGCAAGGGGCCGGTGAACAGCTGCGTCCAGCGGCGCAGCACCTCATCGTCGCCCAAGGCCTGGGCGCGGGCTGCGTCCACGCGCAGCACAGCGTGGTAGTGGTTGCTCATCACCGCATAGG